>CAYMIS010000102.1:0-11711 GCA_964390485.1 uncultured Roseburia sp.
CTTAGCAGGCAGAACTTCTCATTTTAATTTGTACTAAATCTTGACAGAGGACCAAAGTTATCGTTTCAAATTCTTCCACTCCTCTTGTGTAATCAAGAGTTCTACTATTTCATTTTCTCGTTTATATTCTTTAAAACCTACAGACATGTGCGTATGTAATGCCGCTTCTCTATGAATTTCAAAATCATTATGTACGGCTTCTGCGTGTAATTTATTGAATGCATAATCTAAGAGCAACAGCAATCCCTCAACTGCATATTTGTGTCCTCTATATTTTGCTTCAATTACTATTCCCATATCATACCATGGCATTTTGTTATTCTTATGCACATTAACTTCTCCAATGAATGCATTGTCTTCATTACGAACTATATACGCATAAAAACATTCCGGCTCATTCCCCACGAAGTAATTATACCAATCCTCCCATTCCTCTTTTGGAAAGGCAATGCAGCCTGTTTCCTTATCGTAACCATCAAACGACATATCATATCCCTTGTTGTAACTCATTGTTTCAGGGTCTTTCATAATACTTTGCCTATACCATAATTCGGCTAAAGATGGTACATATAAACTTAATCTATTACTCATGATTTTCCTCTCTTAATCTAAATTTTTAATCTCATTAAATTGGAAGTTGTTAAACTCTACAAATCAGATAAAACTTTGTCAATATCTAATAAGACCTTTGATATACAATTTTTTAATTCGTATAATGTATCTGTATTAAATTTGCTTGGAATATCTGATTCAAGATATTCTTCGCTCCATTGCTCATTATCCCATATATTAGTAGGCATTTTACAAGAAAAGCAGTATTTTTGTGAGCCATTAGAAATAATACACATCACAGGAATTGTCCCACATTTCTTTGTATATTTTTTATAATATGCATATATTGTTTTATTTTTCCGTTCATCTAATAAAAGGAGAAAGAATACACTTTCTAAGATGCTATCTGATTGCTTGATAATTTCTTCATGAATCCACGGAGCATATAACAAACCAGCAAGCAATTCATTGCCATATTGATTTGCTACATTCACCCAATAGCATTCTTCTTTTTTCATCTTATCTTCAAAATCATCTGGCGATAACAATTCATATTCTTGATGTAGGCAGTTAAAACCATACCATTTTCTATATGGTAATGTTGCTTCTATTAGAATCCATTCATTATTATCTCGCACAGCCGCACATATATGGTCTTGTTCATCTCCATAGCAATCTTTATAGATATATGCATATTTTGCTTCATATCCCAATTTTTGAAAAACTGAAACCAATAAATTTGAATAATCACCGCAAGTTCCAGCCTGCATCGAAATAACATCTAAATCACTTCTTTGCAAAGGGAAAAACGGAGCGTTTAATCTACTGTATTTTACGTTTTTATCAAACCAATTAAATAGTTCATCACATACAGTTTTAATACTACTTCTATCCTTAATGTTTTTTTGGATAAACGCATCTATTACTTTATCATCAGAATGAATATATGCCATTTTACCACTCCACTACAAATCCTAAATTTATCTGTTCAACCTATTCAAATTTGTCTATATTATAGACACGCAAATGGTATCAAATCCTTAATTCCAACTTTCACTAAATTATTTTCATAATCATTCAGAATCACTTTAATATCCGGGCAATACTCTATTAACATTTGTCTACAATTTCCACACGGTGCGATTACTTTATTAGGAAAATCCTTATGTACCGCTACAATCGTGTCAAATTCTCGCTCTCCTTCTGAACTTGCAATACCCATAGTGATATACTCAGCACATGAACCATGTATTCCGTCACAATTCACCCCTGAATATATGTTACCATTTTTACACCTAATGGCTGCACCTACTGTATGATTGTACTTTTCATCATCAAAATTACTGTCTATTTTTGCTATCGCAATTTCTATCAGTTTCTTATCTTCTTCCGTTATTTCATAGAAAATCATAGCTGCCCACCCTAACTTCAACGTTTTTTCTTACCAACAATCAAATCATAGCTTTCTGCTATCATTCTCTTTACTTCTTCATCCGGTATGCTGCCATCCAAACGAACAGAATTCCAATGCTCCTTATTCTGATGATATCCCGGAATAACTGCCTCATATGCGTTTCTCCACAAATCACGCCATTCCGGGTCAACCTTTACATTTACCCACATATGACCGTCCTTTTCATACGTCCATGCAAATGCTTTTTTATTTTTTCTATATCTAAGTAGTACCCAATTATCATCATGAAAAGGTGTATCCATATAGACCTCCGGCAATGTCATTCCATAATCCAGCACTTCCTGTCTTTTTGTCATATTCTATCTCCTAATTCTTATCGGCCAAAATATCTTTTTGGACGTATAGACGCATTTTCACTGTGTAGCGCCCAAAAGTACTTTTCTAAATATCAGCTTTTCTCCTCTTTTGGGCATCCCTTCCTTTTCTCTGTTCCTACGCCCCCAAAAATCTGATTATTTGGGCGTAGATGTAAAATTTAAGAGAATAATGCCCAAATATGGCTAAAAAACTCAGCTTTTCTCTAAAAATAGATTAAAAATGGGCGTGAACATAAAATATTCTTATTCTATGCCCAAAATAGAAAAATATTAGATGCATTAAACAAAACTCTCTATAGCCAGCTAATTTTCATAAAAGAATACATTAGCAAAAGTCCCATCCTCAATTTATTATTCTCCTGCAGTTCTCCCCTGCTGACATATATAACAACTTCCACGTTTTCTTTAATACACCCTGAAAAATGCTGCACATCCCACTTCCGAATCCAGCATAAAACCTGTAGATTTATAAAACCGGCTTGTCTTTTCTGTGTTATCTGTCAGCAAGGTTTTCTGATATACCTGCTGATACATTTCCAGCACTGTCTTCATTAATGCAGTTCCTACACCTTTATGCTGATACTCCGGATAAATCAAAATATCCTGAATATAAATAATTGAGTATCCGTCACCTACCACACGGATAATTCCAATTAGTTTTTCATTTTCATATGCTCCAAGAATTTTTAAGGAATTTGCATATGCATTTTTCAGCATTTCCGGGTTATCTGTATAATTTGTCCAGCCAACACTTGCGTATAAATCCAAAATTTCTTCACTGTTGTAGGTTTCGTATTCTTTTATTGCAAATTGCATACTGTCTCCTAAATGTATTATTTTACAGGTTCTGCTTAATAAAATCAGCAAACACAGCCCTTGTCACCTTTTCCAAATCCTTTGGACTAAGCTTTAATGTTGTGCCAAGTTTTCCACCGCTCACATAAATTTCCTCATAGTCCATTGCTTCCTTCTGGATAAATGTTGGGAACTGTTTTTTCATTCCGATTGGTGTACAGCCGCCACGGATATAGCCTGTCACATTTTTAATATCTTTTACCGGAATCATTTCGATTGACTTTTCATTTGCGACTTTTGCGGCTCGTTTTAAATCTACTTCTTCTGCAATCGGCACGACAAAAACATAGTATGCCTTGCTTTTTCCCTGAGCTACTAAAGTCTTGAACGACTGCGCTACCGGTGCTCCTGTCTTTTCTGCAGTGTGAAGTCCGTCAATAAACTCGTCACACTCATAGGTGATTAACTCATAAGAAATTTTGTTTTTGTCTAATATGCGCATGGCATTTGTTTTACTGTCCATGTTTTTGTCTCTCCTTATCTTAAAATATGTCTGTTTACCGAATTAGCATTTTAACTATCGTCTACTTCATCTACACAATTTCTGACTATTTCTACGCATGTTTTATTTTAACGCTTTCACAGTACTTTCTATTGCACCGCATTCATCTTATCCACAAATTCACGGTCTCTTGCCGTTAGTTCCACCCATGCCGGACGAAATCCACATTTCACGGCATTTCCTACAGACTTAATATTGCACCATGCAGCACAATAAAAAGGAACTTTTCCCAATGCAAGAATTTCCAATGCTAACTGACTGGTAAGTGCTGACGCGATCCCTTTTTTCCGATATTCCGGCAGCACATCCACACCAATCTGATACATCCTTTCACAATCAGCAGAGCAACCTGCAAGACCGACTAATTTGCCATTATCGTATGCACCAACACCAAGCACATCCAGTTCTTTTCTATCTGCACATAATGCATTACTCCATTCTTTTGTATACAAATCTGTAAAATCTTCCTGATGTAATACCCGCAGCTCATACTCACAGGACATTTTTTTCAATTTTTCTACATCCGGCAAAAAATATTCTGCCATGAAGCAAATCTTTAAATCGAACTTTTGCAATGCCTCATTCAACACATGAATATTTGGTGTTTCAAAGCAATGCTCTAGTGAATACTTATCGATATATTCCCGAACTGCTTCCGCTGTTCTTTCACTGGTTTGTGCCACAATATTATTTCCGTAGGAAACAAGGTCACATTCTAAAGGCAGCGGCAGGTACACTCTTGCTTTTTCATGCTTCTTTGATACAGTAACAATATTCTTTTCCTGTAAAAAATCTTTTGCATCGCAGTTGCAGTCGTATGCCGACTGCTGCAATGCGACTTCTAATATTTGCTGATTTGTCATAGCTTCTCCTTTCGCCATGCTCAAGCTCACAAGACAAATTCGCTTCTTTTCGTCTTAGCATAATTTATTACATCCCCGCAAACTGAGCCATATAGAGCTTATAGTATGCACCCTTTTGCGCCATAAGCTCTGCCGGACTGCCCTGCTCTAAGATGCCCCCCTGGTCAATTACAAAAATACGGTCTGCATTCTGGATTGTAGAAAGTCGATGTGCAATGACAAAGCTTGTTCTTCCTTCCAGCAATGCTTCAATACCACGCTGTACCAGAAGCTCTGTATGAGTGTCAATACTTGAGGTTGCTTCATCCAAAATCAGAATTTTCGGCATGGAAACCATGGTTCTTGCAAAGGCAATCAGCTGACGCTGTCCGATGGATAAGCCTGCACCGTGCTCTTTTAATTCGGTGTCATACCCCTTTTCCATTTTCATAATAAAATCATGGGCATTGACTGCTTTTGCCGCAGCAATCATTTCTTCTTCCGTGGCATCTAATTTTCCATATAGGATGTTGTCACGAACAGTTCCATGGAAAATGAAATTATCCTGTGTCATAACACCCATTTGTTTTCTTAAACTTTCAATTGAAATTTTTGTCAAATAGTAACCATCAATAGAAATCACGCCTTCTTCAATGTCATAGAATCGACTGATTAAGTTTACAATGGTTGTTTTTCCTGCTCCGGTAGGACCTACGAGGGCAATGGTTTCTCCCGGTTTTACCTGAAAGCTGACATTTTCTAATACCTTTGTTTCTGCCGGTGTTCCTCTGTCATAAGTAAAGTTTACATTGGAAAATTCTACTGCTCCTTTTACCTCCGGCAGTTCCTCTACATCCTCTTTGTCTACGATATCCGGTTCGGTGTCTAAAATATCAAAGATACGTTCCGCAGCTGTTAAATTTGTAACAAGGTTGTTATAAAAATTACTCAGGTTCATAATCGGATTCCAGAACATATTGATATAAGTTCCAAAAGCAACTAAAAGTCCGACCGATACCATTTCCACACCAAGGAACTGTACCCCCACCAGATACAGCATCATTGCGCCGATTCCCCAGCAGAAGTCTATTGTTGGTCCGAACATATCCGCAAAACGGCAGGCATCCCAGAATGCATTTCTGTGCTCATCCGTCAGCTGTCCAAAAATTTCTCTTGTTTCATCCTCTGCGCCAAAGCTCTGTACCACGTTCATTCCTGCAATATCTTCGTGCACATATGCATTTAAGTTTGAAGATTTTTTACGGTAAATTCCCCAGCGTTTATGGGATGCAGACTGTACCAGCCAGATTCCCACTACCATAAGAGGAATCGTGCTAAGGGATGCTAACGCCAGACGCCAATCTTTTATCAGCATAATCACTACAACGCCAATCACTGTAATCAATTCCGGGATTAACGTAGTTACAAAGTTATTCAGCACATCCTTTAATGAATTGACATCACCGATAATTCTTGCCAGAATTTTTCCGGTTGGTCTGCTGTCAAAAAAAGCAAAGGACAAGGTCTGAATATGTTCGTATAAATCCTGACGGATATCTAATAAAATTTTATTTGTCATCTTTGCCATAATGTACATTCGCACTTTTACCATAATGATAAAAATTACATTCAGTACCAATGCAAAAATTCCAAGCTTTGCAAGTCCTGTAAAATCAGAATTTGCAACATAATTATCTAACGCTTCTTCGATAATTAACGGATTCACCAGAGATATTGCTACGGTAACACCCATGCACAGTAACACTCCGGCTATTTCCTTTTTATATACAAGCAGATAGGAAAGCAATCGACGTAAAATCTTCTTTTTGTCGGTGTTTTCCATATGCTCGTCTTCACGAAATGAATTAACAGCCATTTTCTAACTCCTCTCTTCCTATCATTTATTCTAATTGTAAGCTGTAGGACAGTTTTCATATCACACTGCCCTCTGCTCTCCTCGTAAAAGCTCTGCTGATACTTTCAAGTAATTTCTCTAGGTACTATGCGGTTATTTCTTCCAGATAAGAACCGTACTGAGCCCGGAAAGTCTCATAATATAAGCCTTTCTTTGCCAACAGTTCTTCATGAGTTCCGCGCTCTGTAATTTTTCCATTTTCCAGATAAATAATCTCATCTGCGTGACGCACTGCAGAAATACGATGGGCAATAATCACCTTTGTGGTATCCTTAAATTCATTTAAGGTTTTCTGAATCTCATGCTCTGTTTCCATATCAAGCGCAGAAGTAGAATCGTCTAATACCAGAATCGGTGCTTTCTTTGAAAGCGCTCTTGCGATACTGATTCGCTGCTTCTGTCCACCGGACAAACCGACACCTCGCTCACCAATAACCGTTTCGTACTGCTCATCCATTTTTTCAATAAATCCTCTTGCCTGGGCGTGTTCCGCTGCTATACGGATTTCCTCCATATCCATCACTTTACGGCGTCCCATCTTAATATTTTCCTCAATGGTGTCAGAAAATAGAAATACATCCTGCAACACTACCGCAATACTACTGCGAAGCTGCTTTAAAGAAAGCTTACGGATATCTACTCCATCCACCTTTACTGCCCCGTCATTTACATCATAAAAACGCTGCAATAAATTGATAATAGATGATTTTCCGGAACCGGTTGCCCCCATAATTCCCAAGGTTTTTCCTGCCGGAATCGTAAAGGAAATATCCTGTAAAATATCTTTTCCATCCAATCCAAAGGATACATTCTCAAACGTAACCGCACCTTCTACTTTTTCCAGTTCTACGGCATTTTCCGGGTTTGCAATTTCCGGCTTCTGCGCATAGATTTTTTTGATTTTCTTGTAGGATGCAATGGCAGAAGATAAATCATTGGTCAGCCATCCCATCATTTCCATTGGCCAGGTACAGTTACGGCTGTACTCTACAAACGCCACAAGCGCTCCCAGTGACATATTTCCATTCATTACAGAAATACCACCTAGCACTGTGGTACAGACCGGAAGTGCCTTTCCTACAAACTGGAAAATCGGATAATATTTTACCAGCACCTTCGACTGTGTGATGTTTAATTCATAATAGCGTTTATTATGGGATGCAAATTTAGCAATTTCATGCTTCTCTCTTGCAAAAGCCTTTACTGTTCGTACACCTGCTAAATTTTCCTCCGCAACTGTAGTCAGTACGGCATTTTCCTCACTGATTTCCTCATAAACCTTGTCTAATTTACGCTCCATAATAATTGCCACCGCTCCACACACAATCATGGTGATAAGCGGTATAAAAGCAAGCTTCCAGTTTCTTGTAAACATGCAGTAAAGGACGAAGGAAACATGAATCACTACCTCAATCATCAGCATTCCAACAAAGCCTAATACGTTCCAGACCTTATCAATATCATCCTTTACTCTTGCCATCAATTCTCCGGTGTTGGTATCTGCGAAGTAATTCATAGACAATTTCTGAATATGGTCAAACAAATCCTTTCTCATATTTGAACCAATCGTGGATGCCAGTTTATCAAAAGTAAATTCCTTAAAATACCCAAAGATACTTCTTCCAACTCCTACAATAACGATTCCCACCAACAGCTTTGTCAGTAACTCCATTTTTCCATCCACAATAACATCATCCACGATGCTCTGTGTAATAACCGGATATAGCATATCTAACCCGATTGCCGCTACCATGCAAAAAATTGCAAATACATAGCCATACCAGTAGCGTCCAACATATGTATGTAACTTCTTCATTTCTTAACTCCTCCTTCTAAATTTCCCCGGTGTCTTTTTTCAAAGTTTTTTGCTTTATGGAAATATCTTTCACGCATTCTTAACGTGACAAGGTGTTTCCCATAAAACAAAAAAAGTCCAGCAAATTAATTCGCCGGACTTTTTCACTCGAAAACATACAAAAAGCCCGCGATAATCACACGATTACCACGGGCAACAAATGTCACTTTGAAAAAGTATATTACTGTCTCTTATCTATATGGTTTCTCTATCACATATACAATAGAAAAACTTCTATGCTGTAAGCATCAAGACCGTTCTATAACATCCACCGAGGTAATAGTATGATTGTTCTGTTTTAAATTCGCGACGATATTTGTTAATCTAATCATTTTTATTACCTCTCTTTCTTTTATATTTTAGATTACTAATTCAGTAAAGCACAAGTATTCTGAATTGTCAACATAATTCTCATATTTTTCCAATTATATTTTTGCAATTTGCGCAAATAATAGGATTAAGAAATACAGTAAAAGTTATTGTACTTCTGAAGCAGAAGTATTAAAGAAAGCCTTATCTAAAAGGAATTCCTGTAATACTTCAAACAAAAAATTTTTTATTTTATGGAGGAAATACCATGAGCGGAACTAACAATTCAGGATCAAACTCAAACAGAATGGCAGTACCACAGGCAAAAGAAGCTATGAATCGTTTCAAACACGAAGTAGCAAGTGAAATCGGTGTACCTTTAAAAGAAGGTTACAACGGAGACCTTACTTCTGCTCAGGCCGGAAGCATCGGTGGTGAAATGGTTAAAAAAATGATTATGCGTCAGGAAGAACAGATGAGAGGCTAATCACTCCCTCTAATTGTGCCAAGCACATTCTTCTAAAACAGCTCCAAGGCTCTTTAAAGCTTTGGAGCTGTTTTTTAGTTTCATGTGACTGTCTTCTCATGACACAAATTTTATATTCATATCCTTTTTTCACTTAGCTTAAATAAATAATTCCTTTTCCTATGCGTTCTTTTAATTCTGTTCCACACAGGAATCCAATAATTTCAAGACCAAAATCAATCGCAGTTCCCATACCACGGCTTGTAATGATATTTTTATCCACTACAACAGCTTCTTTTAACACATTTGCTCCGCTCAGCTTCTCTTCAAAACTTGGATATGCGGTTGCATTTTTTCCTTCTAATAAGCCTGCTGCTGCCAGTACGCTAGGAGCTGCACAGATTGCTGCAACTAACTTTCCTTCCATTGCAAATTTCTTGATAATTTCAACTACGATATTGTTCGCACCAAGGTTTAATGTTCCCGGCATTCCACCCGGAAGAATCACTCCGTCCAAGCTGTCAAAATTCACCTCATTAATCAGTGCATCTGCCTGAAATACTATATTATGGGCACCTGTCACCTCTTTTTTATCAGTAATAGAAATCATTGTAATTTCAATATCCTCTGTTCTTCGAACAAGGTCTACTACTGTTAATCCTTCGATTTCTTCACAGCCATCTGCCATAAAAATTCCTAATTTTTTCATTTTCTTCTCCTTCTCAACATTTATTTAAAATTATTTTGATAATTTCATCAAATTACTGCCCTTCGAATTCCATCGTTAAAGACTTCAACAAAAATATTATATACCTGTCTTCTTTTCCTTACAAATGGTTTTTCTTATCTTTGAAAAATTAAAAATTCAGGAACCCTATTCTCAGCCATACTGTAATATGCTAAAATCAAAATATCCGCCAGAGGAAGGTATTGAAATTCCGAAATTCAGGGACGCAGCCTAAATTTCAAAATTTAGGCTGCGTCCCTAGATTTCGGAATTTAGGCTGCGTCCCTGGATTTCAGAATTTAGGCTGCGTCCCTGGATTTCGGAATTTAGGCTGCGTCCCCAAATTTTGTTTTAGGAGGTCAACATGGAAATTGAACGCAAATATTTAATTAAAAAACTTCCGAAAAATCTGGAAGCTTATCCACACAAAGAAATTGAGCAGGGATATCTCTCCACAAATCCGGTGGTGCGTATCCGCCGCTCCGATGATAAATACATTTTAACTTATAAAGGCAGCGGTATGATGGTTCGTGAAGAATATAATCTTCCGCTGACTAAGGAATCCTTTGAACATATGAAGCCAAAGGCAGATGGTATTTTCATCGAGAAGACACGCTATCTGATTCCTTATCAGGATAAATTCACGATTGAATTAGATATCTTCAAAGGAGAGCTTGCTCCCCTTATTCTGGCAGAGGTCGAATTTGCATCCGAGGAAGAAGCAAATGCTTTCTGTCCACCGGAATGGTTTGGCGAGGATGTCACCTTTTCCAAAGAATATCACAACAGTACCCTAAGCCAACGCAAACCCAACTTATAATAAACACAATTTGCGAGTTTCACAGAATACTATGCCGCTTTGATATCTCTTTGCCATCAAATTTTTATACGAGCCCTCTATTCCTCACTGCCTGCACAAAAAAGGTCTGATATACACAAAGTTTCCTTGTATGTCAGACCTTTTCTCTCAACTAAATCCCAATGAATGCAGCTTCTATTGTATCGATGAGTCTTTTCTGGTCAATTGGTTTTAACAGATAACCTGCCGGATTTAATCCCAGCACTGCTGAAATATGCGGTTTATCAGCTACTCCTGTCAAAAATACTACCGGAATATCTGCAAGTTCATCATCCTTTCGTATTTCTTCCAGAGTCTGTTTTCCATCCCAATTCGGCATTTCATAATCCAGAAGAATCAAATCAGGAATACGTTTTTTTGCCTGTTTAATTGCCATTTGACCTGATGTGGCAACGCTAACCTCATAATTTTTCTCCAGTATCGCCTTTACACTACGAAGCAGTACTCCACTATCATCTACTGCTAAAATATGTCTTCTTATCTGAATTTCGTCTTCCTCAACGTTATCATACTCTACCGGTTCAAAGTCTGTAATCCGAAGCATGTCCTGGCATTTCTGTAAAAGTACAGACAACGTAGTTGGTCGTATTGCAAAATCAAACTGCTTACTTTCATAATATTTCTGATAGTAACTACATTCTTCCATAATACCAACCAGCAGTACAGGCTTATCAGAATGCTCTTCCGCAAAATAATCCAGAATTCGTTTGTCTAATTCCCCAACTCCCACTAAGCAAGCCACAACCATATCCGGTCCAAAGACTTTTACCATTCCTTTTACCATCTCCAGATTTCCAACACACACCTGCGTCTGAAATCTGGTTGCCAGATGTTTATTTACACCACTTACTGTTTTATTCAATTCCCCGATTAAAAGTATTTTTTTCATGCTTCATCTCTCCATTCTTTATTCGTTTTTACCTGATTTACTAGTTGCTCAATTAAAATATTTGCTTCGTCACCATCCATGTTCGTTATCTGAACCCCTAAGCGTTCCATATTTATTTGTATCTCTTCCGGATAATGATACCTTTCCAA
>CAYMIS010000103.1:0-11644 GCA_964390485.1 uncultured Roseburia sp.
GGCTTACACAGAAGCCACAGATGTACCGAAGTTTCCAACCAGAATATTGTACCCATCCCATAACGGTTACTGTTTCACCAATATTCTGGTTGGAAACTTCGGTACATCTGTGGCTTCTGTGTAAGCCGCGCATTGACTCTGCCATAATGTTTTCCTCTCTTTTTTCTTAGTCTATAAAATCCGTAATTTTTCTTTTGAATACGTTGCATTTTTCTCTGTTACACTATTTGAAAATGCCTTAACATTACCATATTTAATTATTAAAAAACTCAACAATATCCTTATAGCCTTCCGCCTGAAGTTTTTCCTTCTGGAATTTCTTATTCTTATTCATACGAACAACAAGCACCTGTTTTCCTGCCTGACGTTCTTCCTGCGCTTTTGCAATTACTTCTGCCAGCTTCTCTGCTGAGAATCCCTTTTCTAATAAGAAGGCAACCTTAGGTCTCTGCATTGGAACCGTAAATCCACTTTCCATTAAAAGTAACACGATTCGCTCAAATCCGATAGAGAATCCACAAGCCGGAACATCCTGACCTGTAAATTTACCAACCATCTTGTCGTAACGACCGCCGCCGCCACAGGCTGCGCCAAGCTCTGGCATTGCAATTTCAAAAATAGTTCCTGTATAGTAACTCATACCACGAACTAAAGTCGGGTCAAATACCATCTTAAAGTCAGCAGTTTTTGCATTTTCAACGCTGTCGATGATTTCAAGCAGGTTCTTTTCTACCTCTGCATCTAAAAATCCTTCTAAGGTTCTTGCAAGGAATTTGATTCCCTCAATACCTGTGCCTGCTTTTTCCACACCTTCAAATAATGCAAGATATTTATCAACAGATTCTTTTGCATAACCCTCTTTTTCAAGTTCTGCTGCAACGCCCTCTAATCCTATCTTGTCCATCTTATCTAAAATAATAAATACCGTATCAAATTCTTCCTCCGGGAATCCGCTGTATGCAGCCATTGCCTTTAAAATGCGACGCTCATTGATACGAATTTCAAAATTTTTGAAGCCTAACTTGCCAATTGTTGTAGTTGTTGCAAGAATTAATTCAATTTCAGCAAGGTTGCTTGGCTCACCAATAATGTCGATGTCACACTGCATAAACTGGCGATAACGTCCACGCTGTGGTCTGTCTGCTCTCCAGACACTTCCCATCTGTAATGCCTTAAATGGGGATGGCAGGTCGTTTGCATTGTTTGAATAAAAACGTACCAATGGTACGGTCAAATCATAACGCATACCAAAATCTACTAAATCAGCTTCTTCCTTTGCCTCATCAATTTTTAATTTTTCACCACGTTTCATTACTTTGAAGATTAATTTTTCATTTTCCCCACCCTGTTTGTTGCTTAAGTTTGCAATATTTTCCATACAAGGTGTCTCAATTGGTGTAAAACCGAAGCTTCTGTATGTATCCTTGATTACCTGCTGCACGTAATCACGAATCTGCATCTCCTCCGGTAAAATATCCTTCATGCCGTTTACCGGCTTTTTGCTTAATGCCATGAGATTTCCTCCATTTTTCTAATTTTTCGTTCTATCATCTCGTCAATTCTGTCCAGATAATTCTGCACATCCTTAACATTTTCTACTCGCTCCATACGATAGTCCGGTACCTGTCCCTCTGTAGTCCCATTACTCTCTATCTGATTATCACGGAATACAAATTTCGTTGTCGCACCAGCACCAAGTGCCATTATAGTCTGTTTTTCTTCCATAATCAAGATATTATATACACCGGCTTTTCCTGCTGAGGCATATCCGACGTTCTCAAGATTTCCCGCCATACTCTTCTGACGATACAGATAATATGGCTCTAAACCTAATTCTTTTGCATAGGAAGCAACCAGATTCATATGCTCTTTGGTATTTACCATCTTGTAGTCTTTGTAATCCTCTTTAAACATATTCAGCCGTGCTGCCCGTTTTAAAGCAAGGGAATGAACCGTCAGATTGTCTGGCTTTAACTTCGCAATCTGCTCCATCGTATTTTTTACATCCCCTAAGGTCTCTTCCGGCAGTCCTAAAATTAAATCCATATTTATATTATCAAATCCAAGTTCTCTTGCCATCTCAAAGCTTTCCACTGTCTGTGCCACGGTATGATGTCGACCTATCAGCTTTAAGGTTTCATCCTTCATTGTCTGTGGGTTGATGGAAATACGATTAATATCCCATTTCTTTAACACCTCAAGCTTTTCTCTTGTAATACTGTCCGGTCTTCCTGCCTCCACCGTAAACTCAAGACAGTGTGATAAATCAAAACTGCATTTAATTTTTCGAATTAATCTGTCTAACTGATATGGCTCTAAAGTAGTTGGTGTTCCTCCACCAATATAGATGGAATTTAAATGTTTGTGGTAAAACTTCGCTGCCACAAAATCAATTTCCTTTTCTAACGCATCTAGATATTTATCTACTTTATTTCTCCAGCTAAACAACGGGTAGGAGGTAAAGGAACAATATAAGCAGGTAGTTGGACAGAAGGGAATTCCAATATAAAGACTGTAACCATTCTCATAATCTAACTTCTTCAAAAGCTCTAATTCCCGCTCTGCAATATCCATTGATAATTCAATTTTTTCATTAGAAGCAAAATAGGTTTCCTTCATATAGTCCTTTATCTCATCTCTGCTTTTTCCTTCTTCTAAAAACTTCATTGGGATTTTCGTTGGACGGATTCCTGTCAAGGTTCCCCATGGAAGAAGTTCTTTGGTCCGATTCGCAAGTATTTGGTAAAGCTCCTGCTTTAATTTATTTTTTGTTTCTTTTCTATCAGATGCTTCCACTGAAAATTCATGCTCTACACCTGCCTCTTTCCATACAATTTTAATGGAAGTCTCCTGATAGTCAATCACAAAATGCTCCGTTACCGGCTCATCATACTTCTTTTCTTCCGCTGTTACACTGACATTTTCTTCCGGATAAAAAGCCTTAATCAGTGAATGTATATCATATTCAAAATTTGGCTCATTTAATTTTACTACTATCATATGGTTCACTTTCTATTTTAATTAAAACTTGTTTTAATATTTATTGTTTATAAATAAGGGTTGCACATACGCTCCATACCAATTGTTGTCACATCTCCATGACCGGTATAAACGGCTGTCTCATCCGGCAGATTCATCAGTTTTTCCCGAATTGCCCGAACCAGTACTGATGCACTTCCCTTTGGAAAATCAGTTCTTCCAATAGAACTCTGGAATAAAGTATCTCCGCTAAAAAGGGTGTTCTGATAAGAAAAATAGTAACAACAGCCTCCTATGGTATGTCCCGGTGTATGGAATACTCTGATATGGAACCCTGCCAAATCAATTTCCTGCTCATCCTTCAAATACTCATCTGCATAATAAACACTATTCAAACCTTCCCAGCCGCTTAAATTCAGCCCCGGTGTTTCTAAGGTTTCTTTCTCATGTTCTTCTGCATATATTTTCACTCCTGCAAGCTTTGCCAGTTCTTCTGCTGCCCCTGCATGGTCAAAATGTCCATGTGTCAGCAAAATTGCAGCCGGTTTTAATCCTTTTTCCTTTATTTTCTCCATCAGCTGTGGCGCACTTGCTCCCGGGTCAATAATCAAAACCTCTTTTGTCTCATCATTTATTGCAAAATAACAGTTTGTCTGTACCATTCCAACGATATAGGTTTCTATTCTAAGTGGTGCCATATATTTCTCCTTTATTACTCTCACAAAAACCACCGGAATTTAGCCGGTGGTTCTTTCAATATCAATTACACTGTCTATCTGTCTTAACTTCTCAATCAGACTGCTAAGCTCTGATTTACCTTTTGTGGTAAAAGAAATATCTATGGTTGCAATTCCCTGCTTGCTGGTTTTCGAATGAATACCACTGATGTCTATTTCACGTTCTGTAAACACTCTGGTAATATCCACAAGAAGTCCTGTACGATTGTTGCTATACAGCTTAATCTCTGCCAGATAAAGTCCATTATGCTCTGACTCATCATGCTGCCATTCTGCATCAATTAACCGTTCTCTCTCCACATCAGAAAGATTAATAATATTGATACAATCTGTACGATGAATGGAAACTCCCCGTCCTCTTGTTACAAAGCCGACAATTTCGTCTCCCGGTACCGGACTGCAGCACTTAGAAAAATGAACTGCCACATCATAAAGTCCTTTTACAATAATACCGCTCCTTGAACGTTTCTCTGGTAGTTTATCCTTGCTTTCCGCAATTGTTTCTAGCACTTCTTCATCTGTAATTCTCGCCAGATGGTCTTTCTTGTACTCTTCATACATACGATTGACAATCTGACCTTCCTTTAAACCACCATGCCCGATAGTTGCCAGACAGGAATTCCAGTCATGAAAACCATATTTACGGATAATTTTCGCCTGATATTCCGCTTTATTGATATCTGAAGGATTAATCCCCTTGGCTTTACAGCTTGCAATAATAAGTTCCTTACCACGAAGTATATTTTCTTCCTTCAGCTCACTCCGGAACCACTGGTTAATCTTATTCTTTGCCTGAGTGCTTTTTACAATATTCAGCCAGTCACGACTTGGTCCTTTGGAGTTCTGAGAAGTAACAACTTCAATTCTGTCTCCATTCTGAATCTTGTAATCAATCGGCACAAGCTTTCCATTTACCTTTGCACCAACCATTTTATTACCAACTGCCGAATGAATGCTGTAAGCAAAATCTATCGGTGTAGAACCATTAGGCAGGTTCTTTACATCTCCTGTTGGTGTAAAACAAAATACCATATCGGAAAACAAATCCAAATCACTCTTTAACAGACTCATAAATTCTCTGTTATCCGACATGTCTCTCTGCCATTCCAAAATCTGTCTCAGCCAGCTTAACTTCTCTTCTTCTGAAACAGTCATTGAAGCTGCTGTTCCACCATGATTGCTTGCCTCTTTATATTTCCAATGGGCTGCAATACCATACTCCGCAGTACGGTGCATCTCATAAGTACGAATCTGAATCTCAAAAGGCTGCCCCGTCGGTCCAATCAGTGTTGTATGAAGGGACTGATACATATTTGGTTTTGGCATGGCAATATAATCCTTAAAACGTCCCGGAATTGGTTTATACATCTCATGAATCACGCCAAGTGCCGCATAGCAATCCTTTACCGAACTAACAATTATACGGATTGCAAATAAATCATATATCTGGTCAAGGGTCTTATCCTGATTCTTCATTTTACGATAGATGCTGAAAAAGTGCTTCGCACGTCCGTCGATTTCCGCAGGAATTCCTGCATCATCAATATGCTTTTTCACCACATCTACCAAACCCTGTACATAATCATCCCGGACACTCTTACGCTGGGAAATCTGTCTCACTAAATCGTAATATGCTTCCGGCTCTAAATATTTTAAAGATAAATCATCCAATTCAATTTTAATTTTGGAGATACCTAAACGCTGGGCAAGAGGAGCATATATTTCCATAGTCTCTCTGGCTTTCTCCTTCTGCTTCTCAGGTATCATATATTTTAACGTTCTCATATTATGCAGGCGGTCTGCCAGCTTAATCAAAATAACACGGATATCCTTCGCCATAGCAAGGAACATCTTACGAAGGTTCTCTGCCTGTACTTCTACTTTATCTGCATCATAAGACAGCTGCCCTAACTTGGTAACACCATCTACCAAAAGTGCAACTTCGGCACCGAAGACTTCCTTAATCTCTTCGTCTGTCATAACAGTATCTTCCACAACATCATGCAAAAGCCCTGCCACGATAGTCTCTTTATCCATTTCCAGTTCTGCTAGAATTGTTGCTACGCAAAGCGGATGAATAATATACGGTTCTCCAGACTTACGTGCCTGCCCCTCATGGGCATCATAAGCAATCTTATATGCCTTTTCAATCAGAGAAATATCTGCAGAAGGATGATATTTTCTCACACTTGCGATTAATTCGTCATATAATTTTTCTGGACTTTCAAAGTCTTTTGTCGCTTTGATATTGTTTGACTCTTCTTTAATTTTCTTTTCTAATTCTTCTGAGGAAAAATCTGCCATGCCTATCACCCTCTTATCCGTCCTTAGTATTTCAATATTATATTTTATTTTCTACTAAAAAGCAACGATTAATACCTACAAAAAACACTGTAATTTAGCGGACTTTTTGGATATTTTCCTGTTATTCCTGCTCACATTTCCTACTCATTACGTTTTATCTTTTTTGAAGGTACTTAAGCATCTGTTTTTCTCCAAGACAAATCTCCTGCTCAAAATGAAAACCAATGTGCTCCGCAAAGCATATGGAAGCTGTATTCTCTTTCTCAATCAGGCAGCATATTTCCTCAAATTCCAGTTCATTAAATGCAAATTTAATAATTTCATTGCACACCTCTGTAGCATAGCCTTTACGCTGGTAATCCGGATGAATGGCATATCCAAGTTCCAATTCTCCATCTAATTCCTCCCTATGTTCAATTCCTGCCCTTCCAATCAGTTTTCCGGTAGTTTTCTCAAAGACAAGCCACATTCCATATCCGTAAAAGCGGTACATATAATCTATATATGCCTTCTGGTACGCCTTCTCTTCTTCATAGGGATAAAGCCCTTCCATATATTCTGTCATTTGAGGATGGGCGTATAATTCAAAAAGTGCATCTAAATCTGACATTTCAAATTCTCTGACGACACATCGCGCTGTAGTCAAAATTGTCCATGGCATACCATAATATCGCTGCCAGACATGTAGTAAAAATTCGTAGTCTATCTCATCGAAGCCCTCTACAATCATATCCGCCTGTAAGAAGGCGGCTTCTGCCGGCTGGTATCCCACTGTCGGTATATGTTTCTCTTCTGCCCATGCCAGTACATCTTTAGAACCGGAAATCAGCAGACATTCTTCTAGCGGAAGTGATTCTGGCGTAAATACATTCCATGGCTTATCATTCTCAATAAGTTTAAGTTCTTCAACTCTAATTAGTTTTATTAAATTTTCTTTTAATTTTTCGCGTTCATTCTCAGGTAGTAGTGACACTAAGACATATTTTAGTTTTTTGTTTTTCTCCATATTTTTCTATTCCTTTTTCTACCAAATACACTGATTGTATTATAAGACACCTTCCTCCTTTTTCGCAATCTCCCCTTTTTTCTTATAAATAATGTTCTCTCTCTAATTCCTGCCATTATTTTGCATTTACTCTTTACGTTCCCACTTTTTTCCGCTAAAATAGTAAAGGTGTTTGCCCGAATGATTTATTTTCCTGCAGACACTTTGCACCAGCCAGCGTTTTTCTGGTGTATTCATAAATCATTTTAGAAATAAAGGGAGAATCATTATGTCAAATCCAATCGTTACAATTGAAATGGAAAATGGCGATATCATGAAAGCTGAGCTTTTCCCAGAAATCGCCCCAAATACTGTAAATAACTTTATCAGCTTAATTAACAAAGGCTATTATGATGGACTTATTTTCCACCGTGTTATCAAAGGCTTTATGATTCAGGGAGGATGCCCGGATGGAACAGGTATGGGCGGTCCTGGTTATGATATCAAAGGTGAATTTAGCCAGAATGGTTTTAGAAATGACTTAAAGCATACAGAAGGTGTATTATCCATGGCAAGAGCTATGCATCCAGATTCAGCCGGTTCCCAGTTCTTTATCATGCACAAAAACTCACCTCATTTAGATGGTGCTTATGCTGCTTTTGGTAAAATCACAGAAGGTATGGATGTTGTAAACAAAATTGCTGAAACAGCAACTGATTACAGCGACCGCCCACTTGCTCCACAGGTTATGAAAAAAGTAACTGTTGATACAAAGGGTGTTGATTATCCAGAACCAGAAAAATTCTAAAATTTAAGGGCGTACCGCGGTACGCCCTTTCTTAAACCTTCGTTAAAATTTCTATTATCTACTCCCTAAATATCTTTCATGAGATTTCTTATTTCAAAATTTCTTCAATAGAAACCTGTTTTTCTGTTTTCAAGTCATAATAACCTATATGTACACCTTTTTCATATAACCAAAATAAATCTGTCCCATATGGAGCATCGAAAATTTCTAATAACTGAGGTGCAATTTTAAGCATCGATTGCGCATTAATAATTATAAAATTATTTGGATTTTTAACATATTCATCATCATCTTTTTCTGATAACAAATTCCATCCATTTAATTGTTGAATAGAACTTTCTTCTCTAAAACTGTACCTGACCGGAACACCATTATATACATTTTTAGAAACCATAAAACCGCCATACAAATCATTATTAATCATTTTCTAGTTCCTCTTGCTCTTTTTTTGTAATTATCCTATCACAGACTCTCGATACAAATTATATATATCTATATCCTTTTCTTCAAATAATGTTTCAAGCGCTTCTATTCCATTTTTACACGCATATTTGTGCTCTTCTTCTGAAATCGGAACTGAGTTTTCTTCATTTATCGCATAAACTACTTTCGTATCCTTCATTTCGTTCATATGCATCGAAACTTTAATTATAAGAAAATATATACCATCTAAGATTATATACTTTCTTTCATAACTTCTAGTCCTTTCATCAATGCATCCTGTACAACAGCTACATTATTTTCATATTCTGGTTTATGATATTTAATTATTTCAAATAACTCTTTTAATGCGCCATCCACCATAATAGTAATGCCTTCCACTTTCTCTCCTGTTTTTTCATTTTCAAATTCTTCCGACATAATCGATATTGTTTTTTTCATTAATAACGCCTCCAATATTTTTTATAACCAATAACATTCTTCCTTTGGAATCAAGTAAAAAAGTTTTTGTATTGTGCATCCACCCTGCTGGTGCATAATCTTCATACGAACCTCTTCTGAATACATTGCATTACTTATCCAATATACAGTATTAATCTCACGTCATTTCTTTTAAAAACTTTTTATACGCTGCATCTTTATTACCGAAACATCTTCCACGAGATTTCTTATTTGCAATTTTAAAATAATTTAAAGCTTTATCCAAATCGTCGCTTTCATAAGCAACTCTTCCAGCCCACATTTCTCTTTCGCCTGTGTCTCCTCGTTCCGGGTCTGCACTAAAAATCTTATCTACCCATTGATTCATAATACAAACGTTTTTTATATGTATAGCAATATCTAATATCCCCCAAACAATAAGATAACTTTCATCATATGGATTTTTTTCACCTGGTAATTTCTCCCATGCCTCAATCAATAGCTCAATTGCTTCTTCATATTTTTCCATATCATACTTTTCATTACTTTTATCCATTAAATCTTGTATTTCTTTTCCTAAATCTCCATCTACATATGCCATCCTATTTTCCCTCCTTCTATAACATTTTTTTTATTTCATTTATATACTTCTCCGGCTCATCATCAAAAATCTCTCTCCCAGCATACATATATGCCTGCAAAAGATATTCCTGTGCCTTTTCTGTATTATTAATCTCAAAAAAGCTCTCACCTATTCTTAACAAAATAAACGGATTCCCCAATCCATCCGGACATTTTAACGCCTCAAATAAATAATTTAATGCTTCGTCATATTGCTGATTTAAATAGCATGTATCACCTAATGCTGTGTATAGCCATGTACTTGCTTCCCAATTATATTTTGAATCTGGTACAAGTTCTAAAGCAGCTTGATATTTCTCTATAGCTCCGTTTAGATTTTCATTATCTACTAATATGTCTCCCTCTTCACTTAGCCTTGTTATTTTATTATATAAACTGTCATTTAACTCCATTATCTACTCCTATTCTAAAGGCGGCAAATAATTTTGCCCCAATTTTGCTCCCTGCGAACGATTTATGCTATAATGTTCCAGATAGTAATTATTAGGGTCTAACATAAATTCCCTAACCTTTGGTGACTTCGGACCATAATTTCTTCCAACGCTATTCCACCACGATACAGCATCTGTTCTATGAGCCATATCTGCTTCACTAATTGGATACCACTTGCCATTACTAGCTTGAAACTGCATTTCACCACGAACTTCCCTTATTTTTCCTTCTTCTTTCATTCGTGCAATTACAGCCTTACCTGTTTTCGACCCTTTTCCAGGGGTTTTTCCCATATATTGCAATCTCTTACTTTTTGCTGTAGAAGTTTTACTTTCCCCTTCCTCCAAATACACCCCGGACTTCTTCCCACTTGTTCCCGAAGTCTCCGCATCATCCGCTGCATTTCCCGATGTATTTGTAGAAGTCTTCGAATTCTTTGGACCGGTACCATTTGTATCATCCGCATTATTCTCAGATGCATCCATATTAACATTTTTCTTATTCTCTTGTCTAGTTTCATCCGTTGTATCATCTGCACCATTTGCTGTCTGGTTTCCGCTTGTCATACGATACTGCATACTCATATCCAAATATCCTGCCGTAAGTGTATCGCATATCACTAACGCAGTATCATACGCATCCTGATTTCCACGAAATACTGTATCCAGCAGAATGCTCTCTCCTGAGCCTAAGGCAAATGCCTGGTCTGCCGCAAAAGCGGTACTTCCTGCTAATGACAGATAACCACCGCCCATGATTCCATAGGTTAGTGCCGTTCCTGCCGCTGCAGATGATATTCCAAACTCTGCACAGATTCCGGCACTCATCATGGAAGATGCCCCTGGTAATACCGGTGCTATCATATATATTGCTGCTCCTGCAACCGCTCCAATTGCACCACCTGTAACCATCTGTACCAGAAAATCTCCCGTGCTTCTGGCTGAACCACTTTTATAATCAGCAATAGATGCCCCTGCTGTTACCAGTCCTGTTCCCACCGCAGCTCCTGCTAATGCAAATGCCGCCAAGGCAGCTCCTCCGGTACATACAACAGCAACTGCCGCGGCAGCAAGGGCAACGGTTGCAATCGCTCCTATCGCAAGGTTTCTCCAAAAGGCATCCTCATTTTCTACCTTCTTTTCTACTGCCTTTATTGCATCCTGAATCATCGGGTAAGTAACAAACTGTGTTGTCTTGATACTCGTGTACATTCCAAATATATTAATCTCATTATTCATATGAAGTGCAGTTACATTGTCACCGGGTACTGCCATCATATACTTTTGTTCTTCGCTCATCTTGTGTCTTTTCCCCTGTTTATTTTCGCACCATACTCATCTGCTTTGTTGTTTCCAAGGAAACCTTTTTGCCTTTCAGTTTAAGCCCTGCTCCTGCTACTATGCTGACCTTTTTTCCACTGGACAAATCAATTCCAATTTCATCTTCCATATGAATCACATGCCCCTTGTCTTCAATGTCAAAGCCCATGGAATCGGTGTTCAAAAACATCTGCTTTCCATGCTCTGTATTTAGTGCACGATTGTTGGGATTGCTCATAGCATTACAGGTGCTGCCGTTTTCGCGGATGCAGTTTACAGCTCTTGCACTTGTCTCATCCTCATTGGAAAAATATAAGGAAACAGTTGTCCCAACCTTTGGCATACAATACATGACACTTCCGGTATCTGGTGCATAAACATAAGGATAGGCTGTTGTTTCGTCCTGTGTCTTATCAATGTCAAGGTGCAGCTTTACGGTTTCGCCTCCGGTGGAAAGTACTTTTCCAAGGATGGACATGCCGGCAAAAGCAGGATGAAAGCTTTTCTGTTGTGTCATAAACTGCGTTTTTCCCAATGTATAAGTAAAAATCAGTTCGCTGTTTCTAAATTCTGCCCG
>CAYMIS010000104.1:0-11643 GCA_964390485.1 uncultured Roseburia sp.
AGTATCTCATGAATTGTAATTATATTTAAAGGCACTCTGTTATTGAGCGCTTACGGTATATTATATGTATTCATATTATCTTAAAAAACATTATTTTTTAGCTGCATCCAGAAGTTCACGGTATTTTAAAATCATTTCTACACAGCCATCGGTTCCAAGCTTGCCGGAATCTAAACATAAATCATAGCTCTTAGAATCTCCCCATTTCTTGCTGGTGTAATAGTTGTAATAGCTTGCACGCTGCTTATCGGTTTTATTGATTAAATCCCGGGCTTTGTTCTCTGTCAAATTTAATTTACTGCTGACATTCTTAATACGGGTAGCCATATCTGCTTTCACAAAGACATTGATAGATTCCGGATTATCTGCCAATGCATAATCCGCACAACGACCAACGATAACACAAGACTCCTTTTCTGCTATTTTCTTAATAGATTCAAACTGAGCTAAAAATACTTTGTGATTCAATGGCATATCTAAAAATGGTGCTGAAGAATAGCCGCTTACTGAATAAGTATCCATAACCAGAGAATAAAGAAAACTGTTAGTAGGTCTTTCATCGTGATTTTCAAAGATTTCCTCACAAAAGCCGCTATCCTTTGCTGCCTGTTGCAACAATTCCTTGTCGTAAACCTTAACCCCTAACTTTGCTGCCAGCTTCTCTCCCACTTCTTTACCGCTGCTTCCAAATTCTCTACCGATTGTATAAATTTTATTTGCCATATAAATCCCCGCCTTCCCATAGATTTCATTGTTTCCATATGCATGTAATTATGACATTGCATAAGAAAGTTATAATGATTAGTTATATTATAATATATTTTCGCCTAAATGGAAAGAATTTTTTGAATTTATCGCAAATTGTTTATAATTTTCTCAAAATAATCTGGTAATGGTGCAGAAATTTCCATATATTCCTTGGTTCTTGGATGAATAAAACCAATTGTCATGGCATGGAGAGTCTGTCCCTGAAGCTTATAGGGACTTTTGCCATTGGAATACAGGGTATCTCCTAATAAAGGGTGACCAATGCTTGCCATATGAACACGAATCTGGTGGGTTCGTCCAGTTTCCAGTTTAAATTCCATATAGGTGTATTTTCCATAGCGTTCTAACACTTTATAATGGGTAATGGCATCTTTCCCGTTTTTTTCGTTAATTGCCATTTTTTTACGGTCAACCGGATGACGGCCAATCGGAGCATGAATGGTGCCCTCGTCCTCTTTCACTATGCCATATACAATGCCACGATAACGTCGATTAACAGAATGTACTTTAATCTGTTCAGCAATACAGACATGGCTTTCATCATTTTTACAGACAATCAGAGACCCGGTGGTGTCCATATCAATACGGTGAACGATTCCCGGACGAATCTCCCCATTGATACCGGAAAGACTATTTTTACAATGAAACATAATTGCATTTACTAATGTCCCGCTGTAATGTCCGGCAGAAGGATGTACTACCATTCCCTTAGGTTTATTGACTACCAGCAGCTCCTCGTCTTCGTAGAGAATATCTAATGGAATATCCTCCGGTAAAATCTGTGTTTCCACTGCATCAGGAATTTCTACGGTAACTAAATCCTCTGTTTTCAGGCGATAATTTGCTTTCTCCACCCGGTCATTTACCGTAACATGTCCCTCTTTAATTATTTTCTGAAAAAAAGAGCGGGACTGCTCTGGAAAAAGTATACTGACATATTTATCCAGTCTCTCGCTCTCATATTCGTATTCAACTTCAAAAGTTTCTCTTTGCATATAAAACCATGCCTTTCCTTATGCCTTCTTTTTGGAAGGAAAAATCTGTTCATAATCCTCATCCTTATAGACAAAAAGAATGAGAATTGCCATCAGGAAGGTTGCTACTGTCACATAAATATCTGCTACATTAAAAATTGGAAAATCAATCAGCTTAAAGTAAAAAAAGTCAATGACATAGGAATAACAGATTCGGTCAATAAAATTTCCAATTGCTCCGGCAAAAAACAGTATTGCTACAACATTAAATGGCAGAAAACGTTTTGTGGCTGGAAGCTTTATCAAGTAAACAAAGCCAATTGCAAGTAAAGCCACTAATGTAAAAATAATAAAATAAATTTTTGCTCCCTGAAACATGCCAAAGGCAGCTCCTCTATTTTCTAAATAATTTAATTCAAATACACCATCTATAATAACAAAGGGTGCCTGTCCTTTTAATTTGGAAACAGCAAGCTGCTTTGTCAGCTGGTCTAACAGTACAAGCACAAGGGTTATTACTGCCCCAATGCCTGCTTTTTTCAGTAATATATTCTTTGATAATACCTGTTTCATTTGATAAATCCCTTCAAAGCTTTTTATTTTAATACATATGAAATACCGGCTAATATCTGCTCGTCTGTTAAATCCTTGTAAATATAAGCATTTCCCGGTGTTTCAAGGAGAATAAACTTCACTTTGTTTCCAATCATTTTCTTATCCAGCTTTGTAGCCGCTAATATTTCCTTTGCATCAAAGCCGGTAACACGGATTTCGAGTCCAAAATGTGCTAAGGTTTCTTCAATGGAAGCTAATTCTTCTTTTGTGATATTGCCAAGCTGCATAGAAATATAGGATGCGCCAACGATGCCAAGACCTACGCAGACACCATGGGATAATCCAAAGTTTGACAATTTTTCGATGGCATGACCAATGGTGTGTCCGAAATTAAGTAATGCCCGTTCGCCCTTTTCCTTTGGATCCCGTTCTACTACATCCCGTTTGATATCACAGCTGGCATAAATCATTTCTTCCAAAACATCATATTCCAGGTTTAAAATTGCATCATAATTTGCGCTCATCCATTTGAAATAAGCATTATCTTTGATAAGACCATGCTTTAAAATTTCTCCAAAACCGGAAATAAGCTGTTCCTTTGGAAGAGAATTTAAGACACTAAGGTTCATATATACCAGCTTTGGCTGATAAAAAGCGCCAACCATATTTTTGTACTGCAGGAAATCTACGCCGGTTTTACCGCCAATACTGCTGTCTACCTGGGATAAAAGTGTGGTAGGAATCTGAATAAAATCAATACCACGAAGATACGTTGCAGCGGTAAATCCTGTTAAATCCCCTACAACACCGCCGCCTAATGCTACTAAAATATCATGACGGTCAAACTGCTTCTGAATTAAAAATTCATATACACCATTTACAGTAGCAACATTTTTGCTTTCCTCTCCTGCTGGAAAATCATACAAAAATACATTTGAAAATTCTTTTTTTAATTCCTTTGTCACTGTTTCGCCATAAAGTGCCGATACATTAGAATCTGAAACAATGCAGATTTTGATATCTTTGGCATAGCCTAATGCAGCCACTTCTTTTCCTAAATTGGAAAAGCTATCTGTTAATTTAATTTCATAAATAATCTGTCCATCCTGTTTTACTGGTAAAACCTTAGCCATTTCCTTCACCTTACACCTTTATCTTTTATATATTAGTTTCCGTATATCTTATAACGGATTTTTAAACGTCCTTTATTTGTTTCTCCGTATTCTTTCATAAAAACAAATCGTCCATAGCCCCTTACAGAAATGATATCCTCTTCTTTACATCGATAAGAAGGATTCTGCATCGTTCTTCCATTTACAAAAACCTTTTCTGCCCGTAACAAATCCAGTGCCTGACTGCGGGATAATTTGTAAACACATGCCATCATACTGTCAAGGCGATTGGAGGTAATAATTCCTTCCTTCTCTTCGAAAGTCTGCTGGTTTGTCAGCTCCTCTGCTGACACTTCCCGGAGTTTCACAACGGTATGGCGGATTTTATCCAGATTATCAATAAAATAGGAAGCCATGCTTTCTTCGCATATAATATAATACTTATTTTCCGAAATGATAATATCACCTAGCTTACTACGGTCAATTCCAAGGTTCATAATAGAACCTAAAATATCACGATGACCAAGCTTTTCTGCAAATTTCGGATAAGAAGGTGCTGCTTCTAATACAGTGATTGGATAAGTCCACTCATAATAAAGAGCATCAGGAATAAAGGCAATTATCTGACGCTCTGCGAAATCAACACCACCAAAAGCCTCTGTTCTTGTTTCAAAAAGCTTTTCGCACTGATGATAAATATTTAATTCATTCAAATTAAGGAAATCGCTAAATAAAACGATTCCCTTACGGTTTGCCTGTTTCGATAAATCTATTAATCTTTTCTTACAAAGTTCCTGTTCGTTCATAATTAAAAATTGTTGTGTAATCCCTGTGTATCAAAGGAATCTACCAAACTTAAAAAATCTCCTGAGATGTCAACTGATGATGGTGTAATAATAAAAATATAATTTGAAATCTTCTGTAAATTACCGCTGATAGCAAAAGTGGAACCAGAGGTAAAGTCGATGATTCTCTGGGCAATTTCAACATCTAAACCTTCCACATTTAATACTACCGTACGATTGTTTAATAATGTTTCTGTAATTTCTCTTGCATCCTCAACAGAGGTTGGTTTAATCACACATACCTCCATTCCACCGCCGCTTGATTTACGGGATGGACGGATAGGTGTTACCTTTGGAGCTGTCTTTACAGGCTTTTCTACATAATAATCTTCTGTCAGACTCTCCTCTTTCTCTTTCTTAGCCTTGAAAGAAGATTTTGGTTTATAGTCTTCTTCCTCATCATAATCGTAATCTTCATTATAGAAATCGTCGTCATCATCATCCGGATTCAGACGCATTGCATTTAAAAATTTATCTAAAAAACTCATTTATTATTCTCCTTACACTCTCTTAAAGAATCAGGAATCTATTTATTATAATTTCTCTCACCAAATATTCCGGTACCAACCCGAACCATGGTGGCTCCTTCTTCAATTGCAACCATGTAATCTCCTGTCATACCCATAGACAAAATTTCCATAGATACATTATCTATGTTTTTATTTGCTATGTCAACAGATAATTGTTTAATTTTTCGAAAATATAGACGATTTTCCTCAGCATCCACAACATATGGTGCTATTGTCATTAAGCCTTTGATTTTTACATTTTCTAATGCAGCAATCTGTTCTACTAACTGTATGGCATCTTCTGCTGAGATACCAAATTTTGATTCCTCTTCTGCAATATTAACTTCCACAAGAATTGGAACGATTACATTTTTTTTCTTTGCCTGAATATTAATTTCTTCTGCCAGGCGATAAGAATCTACCGAATGAATCAGTTCTATATTATTTCCAACAAGATATTTTACTTTATTACGCTGTAAATGACCAATCATATGCCATTTTATATCTGCCGGCAGCTTTTCGATTTTATCTGTAAGCTCCTGAACCTTGTTTTCACCAAAGTCCCGGACACCTGCATCATAAATCTCTTCTAACATTTCCACTGGTTTTGTTTTGCTGACCGCAATCAGGGTAATTTCCTCTCTTTTTCTTCCTGCTTTTTCACATGCTTTTTTCACATTTTCTTCTACGATTGCTAAATTTTCTTTTAACATAATATTGTGCCTTTCTATTACCGCATGTTGTGACGGTTTTATTTTATTAATTCATTTTCATTTACTTTTGTGCTGTCGAGAGCAATATGGTCATATAACGCAATACCATATTTGGTACCGGTCTCCACAATGGAATATTCCTCATTCTGATAAAGAATATCTATCTGCTTAAAAACAGCATATCCTTTGTTGATATTGTAAACACCCTTCAGGCTTGCCGTCTGGCTGCCGACAACATATTCTTCACTGGAATTTTGCTTTACCAGAATATCTCCTGCTGAAATCTTCTCGCTATCAATATAATAATAGTCCTCTGTTTCAAAGTAAACCGTTGGGCTTATAAATTCTGTTGTAACCTTGCCTTCACTATCCATCCTTTTCACCAGAAGACCATCCTCACTGGAATCGCCGCCCTTAAAAAAAACGTCTACAGGAATGGTATAGAATTCTTTTTCGGTAATCGCAGAATTAGGAATTTTTAATCCGGTTTCTTCGTTTTGTATTAATTCAATTTCAATGTAACGTTCCATGGCATAACGAACCATGGAACTTTTCAAGGACAGAATCATATAATACTGTTCCCCTTTTTTCTGAATGGTGTAATTAGCATACATTTCCTTTGCATCTTTTATAAAACGAATGCGAATAACCGTATCCTCCGCTAATTCTTCCGCTGTCTCGGAAGAAATTGGGAGTACAATATGCCAAAGTTCGCTGTCTATCAGTTTATACGCCGGCGCTCCGGCAGTAATTTCTTTATTTGCCTTCAGACTCACTTTATTATATTCGGAAGCATGAAACATCTCCGGTGTAAAATTATCAATGGTGGCATTTTCAAAGCCATCCGTATAGTATACAACAATACCAGCTGTATTAGAATATACTTTATGAAACGTGTTATTACCTTCTGCTGTTGAAATATAATCAGAAATAGAATTCAGGGCATTCATACTTAAAGCTTCACTAAGGGCTTCATTAATGTCTGCTTTAAAAGAATAGACGTTATAAAAGCTATCTGCCTGGTAGGTACTTTGGAAATCAGTAATACGTTCTTCAATTTCGCTTAAGCTTGCTTTATCAAGAGTGGATGTATCCTGACTAGCTTCGTTGATTTTTTCAGAAACATTTCCATTCTCATCAACAGAATATATCAGATTCTGATAGCCTACCTTTGAAGCTTCTTTGACGTAATAATTCACTTCACCGGAATATTCAGCAGTATAAATTTGTTCACTTCTTAAAATCAGTCCGTTATATACATTATTAACAGCAATTTTTCCCTGTTCAACTTCATAGACGGATATATGTGTCTCTGTCAAATAAGAAAAAACATTAAATACCAGATAAATAAAAATAATAACAAATATAACGACACCGATATTAAATTGAAATGGTTTCTTATATTTTACAATGTTACTGTTTTTTTTCACTCAATTTTCCTGCCTTGTAGGTTTATTATATCTGCAAATGCAGAACTATACTTTGTTATAGAAAATCTGCTTATATCATTTATCTTTGGGTAATCTTGCATTTTATTCTATCATTTTCATAATAAGAAAACAACTTAAGAAAAGATGATTTTTCTGTATAAAACTATGTTTTTTGTAAATAATAACTCAAAAAGGAGGTTTTATTCATGAAAACAAATTGGTTAGATTATACACTTCTTGCGTTAGTCATTATCGGCGCAATCAACTGGGGCTTAATCGGATTTTTCCGTTTTGACCTTGTTGCTTTTATTTTCGGTGAGTTGTCATGGCTATCCCGTATTATTTATGCCCTCGTTGGTATTGGTGGATTATACATGATCAGCTTTTTCGGACGCATTCGTTCCTATGATGAAATGTCGTAAAAAGCTTCATGTAAGTACTCGCTGCTCGCGTAAATTCAAAAAGGTCTTAAGTATTGTTTACTTAAGACCTTTAACCTTTTCGATAAAACTATAGGGAAATGACGATTTTTGCTTTCGCGCATTCTGGCAATTTAGACTCATCTCTAGAAACGCTTAAAACAAATTTAACATTATATTTTTCGCTAATCACATCGAGTTTCTCAATTGCTTTGCAAATTTCTTCATCTGTTTCAACAGCTGCAACTGTAAGGAAGCTGTCAAGATACATCTCTTCTAAGTCATGATCCTGTGATATGATGCCACATAGGAATCCAAGGAATTCATCACAATTCGTAACAGGGTAATCCATAACATTAATCAAACGAACTTTATTGTTGAGTTCATACATATGCTTCTGACTCTTGTCAAGATAAACGATATTACCTGACGCAGCTTCTACAGAAGCATTTACCTTTGCTAAAAGTTCTTTTGTTTTACCTTTACCCTTTTCTCCAGCTATAATTTCTATCATTGCCATTTCCTCCTATTTTCCCTGTTTTATGAAAAATGAATAAAAACAGTTGATTTGATAAAATAATTATAGTATATATGCACATAAAAAACAACTATAAATTAGCAAATCCACCTAACATTTCATTCATTAATAAATACAGGTTATGTCTGCCGTCTGCTTTTAAGACAATGGAGACAATTGGCTGGTTCGAACTATTATAAGATAAGAGTACCAGACAATAACCGGCAGCATTTGTGGTACCGGTTTTACCACCAATAACAGTAATTCCTTCCGGTGCTGTTTCTTTTCCATTGATATAGTAATTGGTATTTTCCCAGGTTCTTTCTACCAGTTCGCCTTTTGCATCTGTGAAGGCAGCGGTATAGGATAAGGTACCGATAACATCCAGAAAACGCTGGTCTTTGATTGCGTTCTGGAATATCAGATACAAATCATATACAGAGGTATAATGATTTTCATCCGGCAAACCGTTAGGATTAACAAAATTAGAGGTAACAGCTCCCATAAGTGCTGCTTCTTTATTCATTAATACTGCAAATTCTTCCACGCTGCCGGAGATGTGCTCTGCAATGGCAACAGCTGCATCATTACCACTTCTTAACATGAGTCCATAAAGTAAATCCTTTAACTGTATAACATCTCCCGCCTGCAGTCCACATACGGAAGAATCCGATGCCTGATTAACGGCATTTTCACTGATTGTAACATAGTCATCCAGATTACCATATTTTAGTACAATATGCGCTGTTAAAATCTTTGTTGTACTGGCAGGATACAATTTATTATAAATATTCTGGGAATAACAGACTTCCCCAGTGGCAAGGTTAAATAAACCTGCCCCGGATGCAACCTGAGAGTCTGTCTGCTCCATTCCAATGTTGGTTCCGTCAGAAACACATAAAGTTTCTGAAAAATATTCTTTATCGGCACCAGAAGCTGTTTCTGATATACCATATAAAGAGGCTGTTTCATAGGTATGATAAGGTTCTTTTAAAGCAGCCTCTGTTTCTTTTCCACATCCTGATATAAAAATAGCTGCTATGCCTAAAAGACATAGCAGTTTTCTTCTATTTGTACATTTCACGCCACTCTAAATCTCCTCTATCCAAAGATTTAATCAGCAACTCTGCTGTCGCAAGGTTCGTTGCCAATGGAATATTATGTGTATCACACAAACGGACAACATTATTTACATCCGGTTCATGAGATTTTGGTGTTAATGGATCACGAAGAAAAATAACAAGGTCGATTTCATTATGCTCAATCTGGGCACCTAACTGCTGGGCACCACCTAAATGTCCTGCAAGGTATTTATGGATGCTTAAATTGGCTACTTCTTCAATTAATCGTCCTGTTGTTCCTGTGGCATACAATTCATTCTTACAAAGAATTCCTCGATATGCAATGCAGAAATTCTGCATTAATTTTTTCTTTGAATCATGTGCTATAAGTCCTATATTCATTACGTGGTTACCCCCTATTAATATTTTCTCGGTTGAAGTCCGACATTTAATACTAGTCCGACTCCTATGTATAAAGACCATAAAGACGTTAGTCCATAGCTTACAAATGGTAATGGTAATCCGGTGTTTGGCAGCAATCCGCTTGCTACACTGATATTTACCAGACTCTGGAAACCAACAAGTGCAGCCATGCCGCAACAGATTAGTTTACCAGCAGTGTCCTTTGCTTTTCTTGCAATTAATATACACTCAATTGTTATCAAAAGCAAGAGAATTATAATTGTGGCTGTTCCAAAAAAACCAAGCTCCTCTCCGGCAACAGCGAAAATAAAGTCTGTCTGAGGCTCTAACAGGAACTTACCATTTTTAACTGAGGTCGGGTCGGTATTGTTAAGACCTTTTCCCCAGATTCTGCCGGAACCAATTGCCATGATTGAGTTCTGCTGCTGATAAGCCAAATCCGGATAATCCTCAGGGTAAAGCCATGCCATAACACGTCCTACCTGATAAGAACGGATAAATGGAAGCTTATCCTGTACCAGCAGGGTAAATAATACTATGGCAGCCGGTACACAGACAATTAAAACACCTGATACTATTTTATAACTTAATCCGGCAACAAACAAGAGGGCAGCGAAAATTAATGCTGTTACAATTGTTGTTGAAAGGTCTGGCTGAACAACAATCAGTCCTAATGGAATTGCTGCAAGAAAAAGTGAAGAAAAAATGACTCTTGGATGGTTTATTTTTTCCTCATATTTCATAAAATAGTAAGCGAAGAATAATATAATTAAAATTTTGGCAAGCTCTGAAGGCTGAAAACGCATAAATTTTAAATCAATCCAACGCTGGGCACCACCACTGTTATCACCAAAAGCAATGACTGCACCAAGTATTCCAATTAGAAACAGGTATATCAGCCAGGAAAACTTTAAAATAAAAGTATAATCTATGAGGGACACCACAACCATAATGCAGAATCCAACAAGAAAACCCAACAGCTGCTTTGTCTGTAAAGATGGTTTTGCACTGCCAACCAGAAGTACACCAATCATTGTTAAGGCTGTCACAAAGAAAATCAATATGAACTTATAGTTTTTTAATTTGTATTGCTTAAGCATTCTGTTCTCTCTTTTTGTAATCTCTTAGTATAATTTTTATATCGATATTTTCCGGATCAATGTCCACATACTTTGATACGATATCGTTTATGTCGCCGCGGATGGAATTCATAATATCGTCATCCGGTAATTGCTGTTCTCTTCCAAACATGGATTTAAGACGTTCTCTTGCCACCAGACAGGATTGTTCTTTCATACATAAACCCTCCCGTCTGTTTTCTTTTTCCAGGGAATGCGCATAAAAAGCTTACGCTCTTTGGCATAGTCCGGAATGGGAATTTCTTCACCGATAATCCGTTTACAGATATTCTGATAACATGCATCAGAAACAGATTTTTTACCAAGAATGGAATCTCCATGGTTCTGGGCAATCTGGATATTAGAATCTTCCAAAACAACACCCAAAAGCTCCGTCTCTAATAATTGGCAGATATCATCCACCCGAAGCATATTTCCCTCTTTTGCCATCTGTACCTGAAAAGCATTTACTAACAGGGATACCTTCTGTTCCGTTTTTCTGCGTAACAGTCGTAAAACACAATCCGCATCATGCACTGCTGTTACCTGTGGTGTCGTAACAACCACTACTCTGTCTGCTCCGGCTAAAGCCAGTTCAAATCCATCATCAATTCCAGCAGGACTGTCAATTAAGACATAATCAAATTCCTCTTTCAGATTATCTGTCAGATTCTTCATCTGTACTGCAGATAACTGTACAGATTCTTTGATACATGCGGATGGAATAATCGATAGATTCGGGTAACGCTTGTCACGAATTAATGTCTGTTTCAATCGGCATCTTCCTGTTAGTACATCCACCAGATTATAAACAATCCGGTTCTCTAGTCCCATTACTACGTCGAGATTGCGTAAACCGATATCGGTATCAACTAACACAACCTTTTTATCTAATAGTGAAAGTCCAACTCCGACGTTGGCAGTAGTAGTTGTCTTGCCAACGCCGCCTTTTCCAGAAGTAAATGTAATTACTTCACCCATAAAGGAAGACCTCCTAAAAATAAATAATATATCCGGTAACGCCAACACTAATCACTGATTGCGTTCGTCGTTCCATCTACTTCTTCTGCCTGTCCGTTTAATAAGTCCTCTTCATTTTCTACATCGAAATAATATGCCAGAACATTTCGTGCATAATCGGATGCATTATGAGAGGTATATCCAAAGGCAATACGTGTTGCAATTGATATTTCAGGGTT
>CAYMIS010000105.1:0-11590 GCA_964390485.1 uncultured Roseburia sp.
CCTTATGAAAAAATATAACATTCCAACCGCAGCTTATGAGAATTTCACAGATGCAGAGGAAGCGTTAAAATATTTAGAAACAGCAAAAATGCCAATCGTATTAAAAGCAGACGGACTTGCCCTTGGAAAAGGTGTATTAATCTGTAACACTTTAGAGGAAGCAAAAGCCGGTGTGAAAGAAATCATGGAAGATAAGAAATTCGGAACTGCCGGAAATACCATGGTAGTGGAAGAATTTATGACAGGCCGTGAGGTATCTGTTCTTTCCTATGTGGATGGAAAAACAATTAAAATCATGTCTTCCGCACAGGATCATAAACGTGCGAAAGACGGTGACCAGGGATTAAATACCGGTGGTATGGGTAACTTCTCACCAAGTCCATTCTATACAGCAGAGGTAGATGAGTTCTGTCAGAAATATATTTATCAGGCAACAGTGGATGCCATGGCGGCAGAAGGAAGACCATTTACAGGAGTTATTTTCTTTGGGCTTATGCTGACAGAAGAGGGACCAAAGGTGTTAGAGTATAACGCAAGATTTGGTGACCCGGAAGCTCAGGTAGTACTTCCAAGAATGAAAAATGACATCATTGATGTTATGGAAGCTTGTGTGGAAGGAAAGCTTGATACCATCGATTTGCAGTTTGAAGATAATGCAGCAGTATGTGTTGTGTTAGCCTCTGACGGTTATCCGGTAGCTTATGAAAAAGGCTTTGAAATTACAGGCTTTGAAAACTTTGATGACAAAGAGGATTACTACTGTTACCATGCAGGTACCAAGTTTGATGATGCCGGCAGAATTGTAACAAATGGTGGACGTGTTCTGGGAATTACAGCGACCGGAAAAGATTTAAAGGAAGCCCGTGCAAAGGCTTATGAAGCAACAGGCTGGGTAAATTTTGATAACAAATATATGCGTACCGATATCGGTAAAGCCATTGATGAAGTAAAATAATTTTGCAGTTGCCAAAGTTAAATATGTGGAAAGTAGGGACTATGTGAAATGATATTCGCATAGTCCTTTTTGACTAGACAAAACCAGAAAAACTTGTTAACATATTACTATATTTGCGCAAGCAGCCAGGAGAAGAAATACCTGAAAGAAGAAGCGACGACATAGTGCGCAGTCTGGGGAATAGCAGAGAATATTTCTCATAATATATAAATACAGGTAAAGGTGGGATTTGTGTGAGAATTGTATATGCAACGATATATACGGTAACCATTTTTATTTTGCTATCCAGTATTATCGGAGCACACAGAAGTAAAAAGAAAATTGCAGTACATGTAGAACGGATGCTGTTTACAGCGATGATTACTGTAATTGCAAATCTTGTTACAATAGTTTCCGAGTCAGAAATGTTATGTTCCATTGCATATAGTGCATTTTTTGCAGGAATGACATGGCTTTTGTTTTTTTTGTTTTCCTTTACAAAAGAATATACGAATAGCACAAGTATAAGAATTTATAAGGAAAAAATTGTCCTGATAATGGTAATATTTGATACCATAATGATGTATTCGAATATTATATTTGGACATATATTTGAATGCAGAGTAGTTTTAACTCCGCAGGGTGAGATATTTTATCGTATCAGTTCCGGAATGTTATATAATATACACTTGTTATTTTGCTATGTTTTGGCGGGATTTAGTCTGCTATGTCTGATATACCGTTATTATGTTTCTCCTAAGCTATATAGAAGAAAGTATGCAATTGTACTTATTATACTGATATGTATTTTGGGTGCAGATGCAATTTATGTCTTTTACAGTACAGTGTTGGAAAGTTCTGTAATCTTTCTGGCAATCGGTGGAATGATAGTCTATTATTATTCCCTTGTGTTTGAACCGAAGACACTTACGAATCGTACCCTTGGTATGGTAGTAAATGGAATGACAGAAGCGGTGGTTACCTTTGATGTAGATGGGAATTGTATTCAGATAAATAAAAGTGCCTGTGAAATGTTTGGCTTGTCTAAGGATGAGATAAGCATAAAGGACATTATTACTTATGATTATAAGGAAAAAGAAGAATTTGATTTATCAAAAAATAAAATATTTAACCGCACAGTGGTCAGGGGTGCAAAAGATGTTTATTTAAAAATTGAGTATCAGAGGATTACTGATAAAAGTGGACGATATTTAGGCTGCTTTTTTTCGATAGAAGACAGAACCGAAGAGATTTTGAATTTGCGTCGTGAACATTATTTGGCAACTCACGACAGATTAACAGGACTGTATAACAAAGAGTATTTTTATGAAAAGTGCAGAAGCTGTCTCGAAAAGAATGAAGGCGAAGAAATGCTGATGATTTGTTCTGATGTGAAGAACTTTAAACTGGTAAATGATGTTTTTGGAACAGGGGTCGGCGATGAACTCCTAATAAAAATCGCTAACGGACTGAGGGAGAAAACAAAACCGGGAGAAGTTTACGGCAGGCTGGAAAGTGACAGATTCGCGCTGTTGATGAAGAAAAATGACTTTAGAGAGTCAATCTTTATAGAAGGACCGAAGGAGATTGCTAAGATTGACAGCGATGTTTCCTATCCGCTGAATATTTATGTTGGAGTATATGAGATTACCGACATAAATATTGCAGTATCTGTAATGTGTGCAAGAGCATTAATGGCAGTTGGCACAATAAAAGAGAATGTTCAGACTCATGTGGCATATTATGACGATAAATTAAGAGAACGGGCATTAAGTGAACAGGAATTAGCGGGTGGACTTGATTATGCAATGGAGACGGAACAATTTCAAATTTATTTACAGCCGCAGGTTTCGGCAGATGGAAAGGTTCCTGGAGCAGAGGCATTAGTAAGATGGATTCATCCTGAAAAGGGAATGATTTCACCGGGAATTTTTCTTCCGGTGCTGGAACGCAATAGCTCCATTGTAAAATTAGACCAGTATATCTGGGAACAGGCATGTAAATGTCTGAAACGCTGGAAAGAGATGGGAAACGATGAGACATATATTTCCATAAACATATCCCCGATAGATTTTTACTTTATGGATGTACATAAGATTCTTACGGCGATGATAAAAAAATATGATATCAGTCCTAAGAATTTGAAGGTAGAAATTACGGAAACAGCAGTTATGCAGAATTTGGAAGAGCAGAAGAAACTGGTGAAGAAATTACAGAATGCCGGATTTTTTGTGGAAATGGATGACTTTGGAAGTGGTTATTCTTCACTAAACATGTTAAAGAATATTAATGTGGATGCAATTAAACTGGATATGGCATTTTTAGGAGAGTCAGAGGATGAACTTCGTGGAAGGAAAATATTGTCATCCATTGTTAAGCTGCTAAAGGAACTGGGAACACCGGTGATTTCAGAAGGTGTTGAAACAGAAGAGCAGATGGAATTTTTAAAAGGTGTCGGATGTAACATGTTTCAGGGGTATTATTTTGCAAAACCTATGAAAGTGAGTCAGTTTGAAGAGGAATATCTGCAATAATTTCAAGCAGAGACAGCATATTTTGAAAAGATTTTTTGAAAACTTCGAGGAAACACATTGCATATTTGCGCAGAATCGGTATAATTACAAGTGGTAAGTCACTCGGTGAACGTCACCGGGTGACTTCTATTCGCTTACAGATATGCAGCAGCATTTCTGAAAATGATGGAGGGATACATGTCGCAGACAGTAATTATTAAAAGTAATAAATATGGGATTAATCTTATCTTAGATCCCAATGTATCATTTCGTGATTTACTCGCAGCAGTAATTGAAAAATTTAAAGAATCTGAGAAATTTTTTAGTAATTCCAAGCTTGCAATTGCATTCGAAGGAAGAAGATTATCTCAGGAAGAAGAGTATCGGATTATCGAGGCAATCTCCGAAAATACAACAATTCAGATTGTCTGTATTTTAGATAATGATGCGGAGAAGGAAGCCCGTATGAAGCAGCAGATAGATGAATACTGTAGCGCAGTGGAAAGCCAGTATGCTGCATCAATGGCAGGACAGGGAGATTTTTATAAGGGAACTCTGCGCTCCGGCCAGTTATTAGAAAGTGATTCCAGCATTACGATTATTGGTGATGTTAATCCGGGGGCGAAGATTGTATCCGGTGGTAACATCGTGATTTTAGGCGCCTTAAAGGGCAATGCCCATGCCGGGGCCTATGGGAATGAGGAATGCTTTATTTTTGCCTTAGATATGAATCCAATACAGATACAGATTGGCTCATTATTAGCCAAAAGTCCGGATAAGCAGAAGGCAAGACGTAGTCTTTTAAGAAAAGATAAAGATGCATCAACAGAGCTTCAGATTGCGATAGCAAGAGATGGTGCAATTTACATGGAACCAGTTACGAAGAAAATTTTAAATAACATTTAAAGGAACATTAGGAGGATAGAAATTCATGAGTGAAGTAATCGTAATTACATCTGGAAAGGGTGGTGTTGGTAAAACAACAACAACTGCTAACGTGGGTACAGGCCTTGCACAGTTAAATAAGAAAGTTATCATGATTGATACAGATATTGGATTAAGAAACTTAGACGTTGTTATGGGTCTTGAAAACCGTATTGTATATAACCTTGTGGATGTAATCGAAGGAAAGTGTCGTCTGAAACAGGCATTAATTAAAGACAAGAAATATCCTGATTTGTGTCTGTTACCATCTGCTCAGACAAGAGACAAAGATTCCGTAACACCGGAACAGATGCAGCAGCTGGTTGAGGAATTAAAGCAGGAATTCGATTATGTTTTATTAGACTGCCCGGCAGGAATCGAACAGGGATTCAAGAATGCGATTGCAGGCGCTGACAGAGCACTCGTGGTTACTACACCTGAGGTATCCGCAATCCGTGATGCAGACAGAATTATCGGTTTATTAGAAGCAAATGAGATGAAACGCATTGATTTAGTAGTAAACAGACTTCGTATGGACATGGTAAAACGTGGAGATATGATGAAAGTAGATGATGTATGCGACATTCTGGCAGTAAACTTAATTGGTGCGGTACCGGATGATGAGCAGATTGTTGTATCTACAAACCAGGGTGAACCATTGGTAGGTTCTAATACCCTTGCAGGACAGGCATATGCAAATATCAGCCGTCGTGTGGCAGGAGAAGAAGTACCATTTTTAGACTTAGAATCGAAGCAGGGAGTATTTTCAAAGATTAAAGGCATCTTTAGCAAAAATTAAGGGGGATTACCATGGGATTAATGGATTTATTCAAAAAGAAAAGCTCCGGTGATGTTGCAAAGGATCGCTTGAAATTGTTACTGGTATCGGATCGTGCAAATTGTTCTCCGGAAATGATGGAAATGATTAAGAATGACATAATTCAGGTAATTTCCAAATATATGGATATTGATACCGATTCTTTAAATATCCAGATTACAGAGACAGAGTCAGATGCCAATAATGGAACAGTTCCGGCATTATTTGCGAATATTCCAATTAAGGATTTGAAACATCGCTCTGAGATATAGTGATTATTTCGATTAAAAAGAAATAAGGATGGAGATATTTCATAACAATTGTATGGGATATCTCCATTTTGTATTTTGTGAATGTTGTGATATCAGAAAAAGTTATTAAAAAAAATAGTTCATTAACCGGCATTGTCAATCTAAAAAGTTTGTGCTATGATACTTTCGTTAGTTAAACCTAACCTTGTGTAAATCTTATAGGCTCCTCATAAATGATAACTGCTGAATGTCATTTTTTCTGGAAGGCGGCTACCCTTCCAGCGAGGAGTACTGAAACGAAGAAAGAGGAGAGATTATGAACTATTTACAGATTGAAAAAGTAATCGGAAGAGAAATTCTTGATTCAAGAGGAAATCCTACTGTTGAGGCAGAAGTAACATTAGCAGATGGAACTGTTGCAAGAGGAACTGCACCAAGCGGCGCTTCTACAGGTGAGTTCGAAGCATTAGAACTGCGTGATGGAGATAAAGCAAGATATCTTGGCAAAGGTGTTACAAAGGCAGTTGAAAATATTAATACAATTATCTGTGAAACAATTACCGGTATGGATGCATCTGACATCTATGCAGTAGATAAAGCGATGATTGAAGCAGATGGAACAAAGGATAAATCCAAATTAGGAGCAAATGCAATCCTTGCAGTATCTATTGCAACAGCAAGAGCAGCAGCAACAGCATTAGACCTTCCTTTATACAGATTTTTAGGTGGAATTACCGGAAACAGATTACCGGTTCCAATGATGAACATTTTAAATGGTGGCGCTCATGCAGCAAATACAGTAGATGTACAGGAATTTATGATTATGCCGGTAGGCGCTCCATCCTTCAAAGAAGCATTAAGATGGTGTGCAGAAGTATTCCATGCTCTTGCAGCATTATTAAAGAGCAAAGGGCTTGCAACTTCTGTTGGTGATGAAGGTGGTTTTGCACCAGACCTTGCCAGCGATGAAGAGGCAATCCAGTACATATTAGAAGCAGTGAAAAATGCAGGTTATGAGCCGGGAAGAGATTTCATGATTGCCATGGATGCAGCTTCTTCAGAATGGAAGAGCAGAAACAAAGGGGAATATGTACTTCCAAAGGCAGGAACTAAATTTACATCAGAGGAATTAATAGCTCACTGGAAACAGTTAGTAGAGAAATATCCAATTATCTCAATTGAAGATGCCCTTGACGAAGAAGACTGGGAAGGCTGGAAGAAACTGACAGCAGAATTAGGCGACAAGGTACAGTTAGTAGGTGACGATTTATTTGTTACCAATACAGAACGTCTCTCCAAAGGAATTGAGAATGGATGTGGAAATTCTATCTTAATTAAGTTGAACCAGATTGGTTCTGTATCAGAAACCTTAGAAGCAATTAAGATGGCTCATGCAGCAGGCTATACAGCAATTTCTTCTCATCGTTCCGGTGAAACAGCAGATACAACAATTGCAGATTTAGCAGTTGCATTAAATACCTGCCAGATTAAAACCGGAGCACCAAGCCGTTCAGAACGTGTTGCAAAATATAACCAGTTACTTAGAATTGAAGAAGAATTAGGTGTAGCAGCAGTATATCCGGGTATGAAAGCTTTTCATGTAACAGGAAGTTATAAATAAAAAGTTAAAAATATACAGGAAAACAGTAGTTTTTGAAAAAATATAATAGGATAATAGTCCTGAAATGCGAAAATAAAGTGACACTGTAAAGAAGATGTGTTAATATGATACCGTATGAAAGCGTAAGCTTTCATGCGGTTTTTTTGTTTAGTATAATATTTTAGAAAAAGCTATATGAAATATTATGTCAAATGAAGTAATAAAAATAACAATGCATAATTATGCATGAATAAGGAATATATAAAAGAACAGAAGTTAGGAGAAAATCAATGAGTAAAGCGTTAGATGAACTAAAAGAGTACTTAGATAAAATGAATAAATATGGACATGCAACAACTGTCTTATATTGGGATATGAAAACCTGTGCACCAAAGAATGGTTTTGAAGGACATACAGATGCACTGACGTTCTTTTCTACAGAGCAGTTTCGTATGTCAACCTCTGATGAATTAAGCAGGATGTTAGATACTCTGGCAGCACCGGAAGAATTTGAGCAGTTAGATGATAAGTGGAAATTCGTTGTGACACGTATGAAACGAGATATGGATAAAAATAAACGTATTCCGGAGGAAGTTTTTGCGAAGTATGTAAAAGCACAGGCAGAATCAGGAAATGCATGGGCAGAGGCAAAAAATGCATCAGATTATTCTATTTTTGCCCCTCATTTAAAAAATATGATTGAGATGACAAAGGAAATTACAGGATATACTGACCCGGATAAGGAAATTTATGATGCGCTGTTAAATCAATACGAAGAAGGAATGGATTCTGCGACAATTGATAGTATTTTTGACGAGTTGAAAAAAGAGCTCATTCCATTAGTAAAACAGATTCTTGCTGCAAAGCAGCCAGGGGATAGCAAATTCAAGGATAACTTTGATGTGAACGCCCAGAAAGAAGTACAGAAAATGCTATTAGACTATATCGGATTTTCCTGGGAGTCTGGAGCAGTTGGTGAGACAGAGCATCCATTTACGATGAATTTTTCATCTAAGGATGTGCGGGTAACGAATCATTATTATGAAAATGATTCCATCAGTTCTATTTTTTCTGCAATCCATGAAGGTGGTCATGCAATTTTTGAACAGAACGTGAATCCGGAATTTGACGGCACTGTTGCAGGAAGCTGCAGCTATATGGGAATCCATGAAAGCCAGTCCAGATTTTACGAAAATATTTTGGGACGTAATAAAAACTTTTGGCTGCCGATTTATGATAAATTAGGTGAATTGCTGCCAAAATATAAAGAGATTACATTGGATGAATTTTATCGTGAAATAAATCATGTAAGAAACAGCTTTATCCGTACAGAGGCAGATGAATTGACATATTGTCTGCATATTATTATCCGGTATGAGATTGAGAAAGCAATCTTCCGTGAGAATGTAGGGGTGGAACAGCTTCCGGAATTATGGAATCAGAAAATGCAGGAATACTTACAGATTACACCGGCAAATGATGCAGAGGGTATTTTGCAGGATATGCACTGGTCAGATGGTTCCTTCGGTTATTTTCCAACCTATCTTTTAGGAAGTATTTATGATGGTATGTATCTTGATACCATAGAAGCAGAGTTAGAGGCTGTTGATACAATTTTAAAGGAAGGACGTATCAAAGAGATTACAAAATGGCTGAATGAAAAGATTCATCAGTATGGAAGTACCAGAACACCAAAGGAAGTAATTTCGGCAGTATGTGGTAAAGAGGTTTCTGCTGAACCAATTATCCGGTATTTTAGAGAAAAATATACTGAAATTTATGAACTTTAAAACAATGATGGATTGTCAGGAAAGGCGATTATTTGACTGAAAAAGAAAACACGATTGGTTTGAAACAAGAGGTTTGTTTTTCCATATAGGAAACTGCGTCGAAAACACACTTTTATTCGAGAGGAATTTAGAGATGAAAAAAGGAATCATTTTTGACATGGATGGAACTTTATGGGATTCTACTGAAAAAATTACAGAATCCTGGAATCTTGCAATTAAAGAGAGCAGGTTAATAAAAAAGACACTTCTGATAGAGGATGTACAGAGTGTTATGGGAAAGACTATGACGATGATAGTAGATATTCTTTTTGCAGAACTGGAAGAAAAAGAACGCTATGAACTTTTAGAACAGTGCTGTATCAAGGAAAATGATTATCTGAGAGAGCATGGTGGAATTCTTTATCCAAAGGTTGAGAAAACACTGGCGGAATTAAAGGAGAAATACCCACTTTATATTGTAAGTAATTGTCAGGCAGGTTATATTGAGGCATTTTTAGAACATTACGGTTTTGGGAAGTATTTTGAAGATATTGAATGTTATGGTAACAATCAGTTACAGAAAGCAGACAATATTAAATTGATTGTTGAACGTAATCACATGGATAAGGCAGTTTATATTGGTGATATTCAGGGAGATTATGATGCAAGCTGCAAAGCAGGAGTTGGGTTTATTCATGCGGCATATGGTTTTGGTACAATTGGGGTAAAGGTACCGAAGGTAGAAGCCTTTGCTGAATTGATTGATGCAGTAGACAACTTTTTTTCCTAAAAATATTTATTTTATATATTTGTGTTGGACGGGCTTGAATATGATGAGGGGAATGAGATGAAAATGACACAATTAGATAGAGTAATTGAACAAATCAATCACAAACATGTGTATATACAGACACATAATTTTCCGGATCCGGATGCGATTGCCAGTGCTTATGGGTTACAGCAATTGCTAAAATGTCGGGGAATTGAAGCAACAATCTGCTATAAAGGAAAGATTGATAGATATAGTACAGATAAATTAAGGGAACTTTTGTGCATTGATATGCAGAACATTGAAGATTTAGAAGATGTTCTGACGGTGGAGGATGAAGTAATTCTGGTGGATGCACAACGAGGGAATTCCAATATTATTAATATTGCCGGGGATGAAATTATCTGTATTGACCATCATCCGGTATTTGAAAAATATGAATACCGTTATGCGGATATACGTCCAGATGTAGGGGCATGTGCGTCGATTATTGCCCAGTATTTTTTTGAAAATGATATTTCCATGAGTAAGGAAGTGGCAACAGCCCTTACCTTTGGAATTCGAATGGATACAAGAAGTTTATCCCGTGGAGTATCGAAGCTTGATATGGAAATGCTGTATCAGATGTTTGATATTTGTGACCAGAATATCATTTATTTATTAGAGAACAGCAACATTTATTTTGAAGATTTGCTGGCATATTCCAAGGCAATTTCAAGTATAGAAGTATATGATACTATCAGCTTTGCAGATACCGGAAGAAACTGCCCGGAGGCTTTGATTGCCAGTGTTTCTGACTTTATGCTGGCATTGATTGAAGTAAAATTATCTGTTGTTTATTCCAGAAAAGATGGTGGTATTAAGCTTTCGGTACGAAGTGAACAGCCGGAGTTAGATGCCGGAAAAATCATTAATAAGGCATTAGTTGGAATTGGAAATGGCGGTGGTCATGCGGCAATGGCAGGAGGATTTGTTCCTTTTTCCGGTTCAGATGAAGAGGCAGAGCTTCTCATAGCAGAAATACATGAGCGTTTTGTAAATGTTGTTGGGGAAGTTCGTGGGTAAAATCTGGCAGTTGACTTGCCGGAACTATTGACTTTTCGCTTGATTTAGAGTTATAATGTCACATGATTAAATGAAAAAGGCAATGACGAAGACAGTAGCTCATAAAAGAAAGTTACAGAGAGCCGGGTATGGTGTGAACCGGTATGAGTATTTAATGAGTGAATATCCCTTCTAAGCTGCAGTCTGAAATGCTGCAAGAAGTATTAGCAGAGTAGGCACTGACGTAATTCCTACGTTACAGGGACGACGTATGAAAGTTTTTCTTATTTGAATGAAGAAGAATGGAGTACATTGTAATTAGGTGGTATAACGATAATGAGGCTCTCGTCCTATTTACAGGATGAAGAGCCTTTTTGCGTGTTTAAGCGATGAAAATCCAAGAGCAACGCATTACAAATTTATTTGTAACTGCGATTGGTATTGGATTTGAGGAGCTTCGCGACAACGAAGAAATCGAAGATTTCTGAGTGTATCGCTTAAACGCATAGCAAAAATTCATTTAGGAGGTTAATTATGTACAACAAAGTAGAAACGAATATGAATTTCGTTGAAAGAGAAAAACAGACAGAAAAATTCTGGAAAGAAAATGATATTTTCCGTAAATCAATGGACAGTCGTAAAGAGGGAGAAACCTATACTTTCTACGATGGACCACCAACTGCTAATGGTAAGCCACATATCGGACACGTTTTAACCCGTGTTATCAAGGATATGATTCCAAGATACCAGACTATGAAGGGAAAATATGTTCCACGTAAAGCAGGATGGGATACCCATGGTCTTCCGGTAGAGCTTGAAGTAGAAAAGCTGTTAGGCTTAAACGGAAAAGAGCAGATTGAAGAATATGGTATGGAACCATTTATCTGTAAATGTAAAGAATCTGTATGGAAATACAAAGGAATGTGGGAGGATTTCTCCGGTACCGTTGGTTTCTGGGCAGATATGGAT
>CAYMIS010000106.1:0-11095 GCA_964390485.1 uncultured Roseburia sp.
CCAATTACCTTGGCATTATTTCTCATTGCTGTATCAACAATATCCTCTGCCGGAACATCTTTTCCCATATCAATTACATTGTAACCATAATTTTTCAACATCAATACTACTAAATTTTTTCCAATATCATGAATATCGCCTTCTACGGTAGCCACAACAATGGTTGCCTTCTCTTCACCACTATCATCATGCTCTAACATCGGCTCCACATATTCGATTGCCATTTTCATGGTATTGGCACTGGAAATTAACTGTGGAAGGAAATACTTCTGCTTGTCAAAAAGCACACCAACCTCATTAATTGCAGGAATCAAATGATTATTAATAATTTCTGCCGGCTTTTCTCCTGCATCTAACAATTTCTTTGTTTCTTCGATGATAATTCCTTTATTTCCTTTTAATACCGCTTGGAAAACTGCACTTTTCGCTTCAACACTACTACTAGCAGTTGTCTTAGAATCCGACGCAGCATTTGTGCCCGCTTTTCCTGCACTTGCACCATTAGCAGAAGAAACACTGCTGCCCACCGGTACACGAACTAATTCTGTTCCCTCATATTTATCAGAAAGCATATTCATACGGTTGATATAATGAATGTCACTTTCCTCCTTTGCCAGAAGCAAATCAGAAGCAAACGCTGCATTCATCAAAAGCTCCTGGGACGGGTTTGCAATCGCCATGGTAAGACCATTTGCAATTGCCATCGTCAAAAATGCCGTATTTATATAGGAGCGTTCCGGTAAACCAAAGGAAATATTAGAAAGACCGCAAACAGTTGGAAGTTTTAATTCATTTTTACAATAGGAAAATGTCTCGTAACACTCTAATGCCGCTTTGGGATTTGCACCAACTGTTGCAACCAGACCATCTACAATAATATCTTCTTTGTCCATTCCGATACGGATTGCTTCTTCCATTACTTTTACAATTATCTCATGCTTCTCCTTGGAATCCTTTGGCAGGCCTTCGTCTGATAATGGTAAAAGAATAAACATTGCGCCATATTTTTTTGCAATAGGAAGAAGTTTTTCGATTTTTTCTTTTTCCATGGAAATAGAATTAATTAACGCCCGGCCCGGATATATGCGAAGTGCCGCCTCCATTACATCCACATAACTGGTATCGATACAAAGCGGACAGTCTACGGTAGTTGTTACTTCATAAATGGCGTTTAACATCATTTCCTTTTCATCAATGCCGTTCATTCCCATATTAACATCCAGAATCTGGGCACCATTTTCTTCCTGGCTGACTGCCATTTCCCGGACCATATTTAAGCTTCCCTCCCGAAGCTCTGCCTGTAATTTTTTCTTTCCGGTAGGATTGATTCGTTCCCCAATCACCATAAACTTACCATTTAAATCGATTTCCACTAATCTTCTCTCAGAGGTAAGTACTCTTCTTTTTTTCTCAAGGGGTTTTCTTACCGGCATATCTTTGATTGCCGCTGTCAGGGCACGGATATGCTCCGGTGTTGTTCCACAGCAGCCACCCATAATCGATGCGCCTGCCTCCACTAATTTCTTACCCCAGGCAGCAAATTCCTCTGGAGTTGTCTTGTATACGGTCACACCATTTTCTAATTCCGGTAATCCTGCATTTGGTTTTGCCAAAATAGGAATGGTTGCATATTCTGCCATCTGCTGCACCGGTACAATCATATCCTCCGGTCCGGTAGAGCAGTTGATACCAATGCAGTCTGCGCCAAGGCTCTGTAATACCACTGTTGCTGTGGCTGGCTCTGTTCCGTATAGGGTTCTTCCATCCGGATTATAGGTAAGAGATACCATAATCGGAAGGTCACAAACCTCACGAATCGCAATAACAGCCGCACGACATTCCTGCAAACTCATCATGGTTTCCACTACAAAAAGGTCGGCTCCCGCCTCTGCGATGATTTTTGCCTGTTCCTTATAAACATCCACTAAATCTTCAAACATTAAGTCGCCAATTGGATAAAGCTGCTGCCCGGTCATGGTCAAATCTCCGGCAACTAAGGCTTTTCCCCCTGCCGCTTCTTTTGAAATTGCCACCAGTTCCCGGTTCATTTCCTCTAATCTGTCCTGCAGACCATATTCTTCTAATTTAATTCTGCTGGCAGTAAAGGTCGGCGCATATAAAATATCGGTTCCTGCCTCCACATAATCCTGCTGAAGCTTTATCATTACATTTCTATTTTCTAAAATCCACTGCTCCGGGCATACTCCCACCGGCATTCCTGCCTTTTGCAGATTACTCCCCGTTGCCCCATCTAAAATCACGGTTCCTTTTTGTACTAATGCTTTAAATTCTTCTCTCGTCATTTCATTCCCTTTCTACTGCTTGTAACCCACCGCAGCATTATCACTCTTTCACTGCTGCAAACAGGCAAAACATCTATTTTTTCCATGCTTTCACACTGCACTTCAAATCATTTACAATTACAGATAATTATGCCATTTCTGTCACTCATGTGCAAGTATTTCTGTTTTTACAGTCCACTTATTTATACCTGTACCCTTCTCGTAATTCTCTTAAAAAGTTTTGGCAGATATTCCAGCTTTTTCTAATACCATATAAAATTTATTTGCCATTTTCCCGTCTCTTCTATATTATATAGACACGATAATGATATTTATGAAGGATGGAATACTATGACACCAGATATTAAACTTATCGCATTAGATATGGACGGAACTTTATTAAATAATCAGGGGCAGATTTCACCCAAAACCCAGGATGCTATCCGCAAAGCCACTGCTTCCGGCATTCACGTCGTAATCTCCACCGGAAGACCTTATATCGGACTTCCGGTAGAGCTGTTATGCAGTCTTGGCATTCACTATGCCATTACCTCTAACGCCGCTGCCGTTTACCGTCTTCCGGAAAAAGAATGTATCTATTCTAGCTGTATGACTCCGGAAATCGTGTGTCCAATTATCCGAAGGCTTGAGAAAAATGACATTCATTACGATGCTTTTATCGATGGAAACCGTTATAGCGAAGATCGTATGCAGCCAATTATTGACCGTCTTTCCCAAATGCCGGCTACAACCAGAGAATATGTCAAACGCACAGGTAATATGGTAAATAATCTTGCTGATTATATTATGGAAAAAAATTTAGAGGTTCAGAAAATAACCTTAAACTTCTATCCCCTGCCAGATGGAAGCTTTAAAGACCGTGATACCGTAATCTCTATTTTATCCGAATTTCCACAGATTACTTTCCAGTCCGGCGGCTATCAGAATCTTGAATTTACCAAAGCCGGAACTATCAAAAGCACCGGGCTTCGTTTTTTAGCAGAACAATTTGGTGTTACCATGGAACAGACTCTGGCATGCGGCGACAGCCAGAACGATATTGATATTTTAAAGGCTGCACACATTGGTGTTGCCATGGAAAATGCTTCGGATGAGGTAAAAAAAGCCGCCACCTTCGTAACCTTATCGAACGAAAATGACGGCATTGCTCACGCAATTTATAAATTCATAAATATATAATTTTTCAAAAAATGCTCCTATATTTCCTTAGCAGGATACTTTCTGCCGGACTTATAAGTTCGTCAGACTTCCTGCGACAGGACCTTATCCGCCACCTTTTTGATTACATAAATTTTTCCGTCAAAAGGAATCCTCAAGTCAAATGCAGTCAATTCCTTGGGAATATGGGATTCCAACCCATAGCTCACTACTCCCTCTTTTGCGACAATCGGTTTAAATCCTGCAAGTTCTTCGATAATTAAGGGAATCGGAGCACTTGCCCAGGGATGCAGCAGACTGGTATTCCACTTCTGCTCCTTTCCCCATGCTTCATAGCAGGTTGTTGCTCCCTCTCGCAGCATATTCACCCAGCCCTGCTCTGATTCGTTTACCAATAGCTCATACATCACATCATGATGCTTTACCTTTGCTAATGCTTTTAAGAAAAAGTAGCTTAAGAACACTCCACAGCACAGCCCTTTTTTCCTTAGAAATTCTACGATTCCCTCCACTGCCTGCTTTGGTGCAAGTCCAAAATACAGCGGATAAATATTAGAATGCACTGCACTATGACTGCTGGTTTCACTATCTGCAAATAGTCCTGTTTCCTCCCGAAAAAAAGTATTGCAAAATGCGTTTTTGAGGCTTATCCAGTCCATTGTTTGCGGAAGTTCTAAAAACTCCTCTATTTCTGCCAAGGTCTTTGCAGCTCCCACATAAAGGGCATTCACTACATTATGACATCCCTCTGCCACTACCGGACGGCTTAAAGAAAAATCATAATTATCTCTTAAATTCTCCGGCCAGTCCACCAGATTCCACTTGTCTGCAACCTGATAAAGCAGACCATTCTCCCCAGCATACTGGGAAAAGTACGCTAAAACCCCCTTTGCCACCGGATAATATTTTTCCAAAAAAACCTTATCCCCGGTAAACTGATAATCCAGTAACAACAGCTGTGACCATAATAGGGAAAAATCTGCAATTTCCTGCATCAATGCTCCCGGTGCAACTGCCATTAACCCTTTACAGATTCTGCTTGTTTCTGCAAACTGCTGAATACATTTGCGAAGCATCTCTGTTGAACCGGTCAGCCACACCTGTGCATGGGCAGTAACAATCGCGTCCCCTAAATACTGACCTTTTTCTCTGGTAGGACAATCAAGATATCCTTCCTGCGTACCGTACTTTACTGTATTTTTACACATCTGAAAAATTTTCTCTAACTTCTTATTGCTGCATGAAAAGCGGCACAGTTCATCCACCAGCGGATAATGCTGTATCTTCGCCCATACCTCTTTTATCTCTACATCCTGCTCCAGTACAAGCCACACATAGCGGAACCCTTTATAAAAAAACTGTTCTAATGTATGCTCTCCCTCATCCAGAATCCATTCCTCTTTATAAGTACAGTTACAACGCATCTCATAGCGAACCCTGCCGGCTTCATCACACTCTTCTCCGCAATAAATATAAATTTTCCTTCCGGCTGCTCCTTCCGCCCGGATACAAAGGGTACCGGTAATCTCTTCTCCCATATCAAGAAATATTCCATTCTTTTTTTCTTCGATAAAAGCCGGTTCTTTTTTATAAATGGAAAGCTGCTTTGTGGGTTGTTTTATAAAATGATAATCTGCCCACTTTGCCAAAAGCATTTCTTTATAATCGTTGTCATCATAATCCGGCCGATTCCAGTTTTCCTCCCATTTCCTGCTGTCAAAATTCTCAAGAAACTGGGTATCATAACCAATGACCTCCCCCTTGTAAGCATCCGATATCCGGTAACGCCATTTTAATTCCCGGGAATCTAAAAAGCTGTCTTTCTCCTTTTCCTCGCCAGTCCTACTATCATAAATTATCAGTTCCGCCCCGATTCCACAGCGGTTATCTCCACTGTTCCAGACACGGTTTATTAATCCCTGATAATAGAGATGAACTGCAAAGACGTTTTTTCCCGGCCGTATATATCCGGTTACATCTATTTCATTATAATAATAGCTTTCCGGATATGCCGGAGCCGGTCCCTGGGTTACAAATACACCGTTAATATATAATTTATAATAATCATCCGCAGTAATTCGAAGCAGACAGTTTGTCCCCTTCTCTGCCACATAATCTGCCCGCAGCAACACATGATAATCCTTTATTCCATTATTTTTTAACAGCTTTTTTTCCTGCTCTTTATGATAAACACCAAGCGGTACTGCATCCGCAAAATCTTCTGTTGTATACCAGACTGGCTGAAACTCCTTCATAACTGCTCTCCTGAATCTATTTTCACAAAATCCCTATTGATGTATTATTCTTATGCTTCTGTTTCTTATTTTACCGCTTCTGCTAATAAAATGAAATCTTTATTCTTCCAATATTTTTTATTTACTCTTCTATTCCTCCAAAAAAGCAAGATATGATAAATTCCTATCAAAAAAAGACATGGTATCTCTCCTCTGAAAATGCTACTATAAGAATATTAGCTGTCTGTGTCACCTTAGGCAGCATTTACGAGGAGGATTACTATGCTTTACCCACAAACAAATAAAGCGCGGAATATTCTGGATTTAAACGGATTATGGAAATTCCGCCTGTTAAAAAATGAAGATGACTTTATACCGGGGATGATTTTAGAAGACAATTTTGAATGGATTGCAGTTCCTGCATCCTATAACGACCAGAAGGAAGATCCCGCCTTTCGCAGATTTGCAGGGCTATCCCTCTATCAGCGGGAAATCTCCCTTCCTTCCATCTTAAAAAACGAACGGCTTATGCTCCGTTTTGACGCTGTTACAAATGCAGCTACTGTATATATGAATGACAAAGAAATTGTCCATCATAAAGGCGGTTATCTGCCCTTTGAAATCTCTTTAGACGGCATTCTGTCTGCCGGGGAAACAGCCCTGCTTACGGTACTGGTGGATAATCGTGTCAATCACTCCACACTCCCGGTTGGAAATGAAAAGGGTGTTGCTTTCTTTGGTTCTGACAATGCAGGCATTCCAAGTGTCGAAGCTGGAAAAGAATATCAGGAAGCCATCAATCTTCCAAACTTTGACTTTTTCAACTATGCCGGCATCAACCGTCCGGTAAGAATTTACAGCACACCAAAGGCTTATATTGAAGATGTGACAATCTGCACTGAAATTGCATCTGACGGCACTACCGGAATTGTCACCTATGAAATCAATGTAGACACAAAAAATCCTGTTTCCATTCCTTCCGGTAACAAAATTGCCATTACAATTACCGACAAATCCGGTCATATTGTCGCCACAGCCTCCGGTGCAGCTGGAAAAATTGAAATTCCAAATGCCTCCTTCTGGTGGCCTGCCCCAGGCGTTCCTTACCTTTATAAAGCCTGCATTTCTTACGAAAATGATTATTACGAGCAGACCTTTGGTATCCGTACCGTAAAGGTAGAAGGAAAGCAGTTCCTAATCAATGGAAAGCCTTTTTATTTTAAAGGTTTCGGAAAACATGAAGATTTCATGGTTCATGGAAGAGGCTTCAATCTGTGTCTGGATGTAAAAGATGCCGGATTAATTCACTGGCTGAATGCTAATTCTTTCCGTACCAGCCACTATCCTTATGCAGAAGAAATGTATGACCTTTGCGACCGGGAAGGAATCGTTATTATTGACGAAACACCTGCAGTAGGAATCGGTGGTGCTTCTAATCCTTACAAAACCTTTCCTATTAAAGAACATCACGAAGCGGTTATCCGGGATATGATTGACCGGGACAAAAATCACCCTTGTGTTGTTATGTGGTCTCTTGGCAACGAACCAGACACGGTAAATTACCCGGAATCTGCTTATGAATACTGGCACTCCCTTTATGAACTGGCTCACTCCCTTGACCCACAGAACCGTCCGGTTACTCTTGTATGCTGCCAGAACGACTATACAAAAGACATCACCACCCGCAGCATGGATGTCATCTGCCTAAACCGCTATTACGGCTGGTACAACTTAACCGGCGACTTAGACGCCGCCATGTATGCATTAAATATAGAACTGGATTTCTGGGAAGAAATCGGAAAACCTGTCATGTTTACAGAATATGGCGCCGACACCGTTGCCGGCATGCATGCCACCGTTCCTGAGATGTTCTCCGAAGAATATCAGGCACAATTCCTGTTAAGTTATGGCGAAGCCTTTGATAAACGTGATTTCATCATTGGGGAACAAATGTGGAACTTTGCTGATTTTGGTACGATTCAGGGACCAATGCGGGCTGACGGAAATAAAAAAGGCCTCTTTACCAGAGACCGTAAACCTAAGCTTTCTGCCCATACAATGCGGCATCGCTGGGCAAATATACCAAATTTTTCTTATAAATAGCAAAGCATGGACTGCAGCTGTGTAATTTTATCGTTGTGTTTTAATTACATTGCTGCAGTGTCATTGTATAGTTATAGTATCATTATGTTGTTGCAATATCATTGAAAAATTAAAATATCCACAGATTGTTCTTTTGGCAAGAAAAACATTTTGCTAATTTATAAATAGCATTTTTAAAATTCTCTATTTTTAAAAGTTTTTTCTTTAAAAAACAATCTGTGGATATTTCATATTACAGATTATTTCACGCGAAAGAATGCATATCGTAAAATTTTCATCCTTCCCACAATTTTTTATTAAGCTTCGTGTAAATCCACTCTATCATCCAAGGTTCTGTACAGGCTTCTAATGCATCATCCAGTGCAAACCATTTTACTCCACTGTTCTCATCCGGCTTTATCCGAAGCACTTCTTCCTCATCTGCTTCTAACAGATAGGTCACATTCAAATGCAAATGAGATGGCACATAACTGCCTCGTTTCACATGACCATTCACCGTCAATATCTCTATGGAAAAAATATCCTCCGTAACAGCTTTAATATCTGTTACTCCCGTCTCTTCCATCGCTTCCCGCTTCGCCACCGCCAGCAACTCTTTTTCTCCATCTGCATGTCCTCCGGTCCAGGACCAGGAATTGTAGATATTGTGATATATCATAAGAACCTTTGTGTGTTCCCTGTTTACAAGCCATGAAGAAGCTGTAAAATGAGCAGTCTGATTCTCCCTCGTAAAAATATCCGGCTCCTGCTCTAATAACTTTAACATAATCTCTTTATCATGTGTTTCCTGCTCATTATAAGGTTTATATTCCTTAAGTTCTTTCATTAAATCCATGCTCTGATTCCTCACTAGTTCTCATTTGTTAATTTTAAGAAACAGCATCCATTATTTTCTTACTGTATTTTATGATTCTAACAAATTAAAAAGCGTCAGCTGTCCGTTATAATAACTCTCCTGTTTTGCATCCTTTATCACATCCTGCAGCTGCTGTTCACCAATTAAAAACGGTGACTTCGGATTGTGTAAACGCATATTTTCCTCTACTGTTTTCCGGTCATAATTTGCATAGCAGTATAGACATCCGTGCCCGCAGGTATTATACATTCCAATGTCATTTCCCAACAGACAATCGCATTCTTCTCTTGCCCGGGTCATTTTCCCCGGTATATCCAATGTTGCTCCAATCGCCCGCTCAATCACCGCTTTTGTCATACAGCCATCAACATTAATTCCATACTTTTGCAATTCTGTTCCTTCGCAACAAGAACGGATTAAGATTCCATATGCTTTTCCAATTTCCGCGAATTTTTCACCGATTATTGCACGTTCTTTTACATTAACTGCCTGAACCTCATGGAAATTCCGCTTTGTTTTCGCATACAAATCAATAAAACTGATGACACACTGGTCCACATAACCCCTTAGATTCTCCGCCATCTTTTCAAAAGTTTCCAAGTGAAAATCCAGCGAATACTTTTCCGAAATAAAAATCGGGTCATAGCGCCAGCTGACCGCCTCTACGTCAAATCTTTCCGACAATCTTTTTAAGGAATCCATGACCTTATTTTTCTCCGGTACATAAGGTTCCACATCTGTACCATAAGGAGTAATTGTCACCTGCCAAAACTGCCGGAACGCAGAAAGTTCCTCAATTCTTGGAAGCATCGGCGCAGGATTTTTGGTACAGAATATGATACAATCCACCAGTTCCGGTGAAAGTACAAAACGCTGTACCTGATTAGGATAATAAGGATTTCTCACATATACAAATCCTTCTTTTATCCGGTTATAAAACCACTCACTATAGTAAGCGGGAATATCTGTCCTATTTCCTGTATTAAGTATCATTGTTCCAACAAGTGCTTTAGCAAACCTTCACAGCCCGCTAACACATCACGATAAGTAGTATCAAAATCTCCCGTATACCACGGGTCCGCAACATCTCTGCCTTCTCCGGCAAAGGACAGCAGCTTATAAATCTTTTCCTGAGCATCACCACCGGCAATTCTTATCATGTTTCGAATATTCGCTGTATCCATACCAATCAAGTAATCATATTCCAGATAATCGTTTCTGGTCATCTGTACAGCACGATGCGGAATTACCGGAATGCCTACCTGCTCTAACTTCCGTACTGTCCCGTAGTGGGGAGGGTTACCGATTTCTTCACGGCTGGTGGCTGCGGAATTAATGATTATGTGGTCTTGTAGGTGATGTTGGTTTACTAGGTGAGTCATGATGCTTTCTGCCATGGTGCTGCGACAGATGTTGCCGTGGCAAATGAATAGCACTTTTATATGTTCTTTCATAAGTTCTCAAATCCTTTCAAAAGCCCATAAATACTGGGGTTGTGGAGTTTTTCATTTTTTTGATACTCTGTCATTTCTTTTCAAAATAGAGCTTGTTTTCTCGGGTGATTGGCATAAAAATTGGCATAAATTAAAATTTTTATGCCACGGTTTTTGGCTGGCATAAATTTTTACAATTCCGCATAAATACTGGGGTTGCATGGTATTCCGTGGCATATTAACACAAAAAAACTCTTGTTTTGTCATAAAACAAAAATCAGTTTATGCCACGATTTTTACCGCATATAGCAACTTGCTTTTTTTCTATGCCTCTTTTTCGGTCAGTAAATCGAGTCTTTCCATTTCTGCAATCGCATCTTCCGCTTTGATATGCGTATAGGTATCAAGAGTTACAGAGATGTCCCCGTGTCCCATGATATACTGCAATACCTTCGGGTTCATACCGGACTTCGCCATATTCGTACAAAACGTATGTCTGCACACATGCGGCGTAATCTTCGGCAACTGTACGCGATAAATGCTATTGTATTTTTCAACGGAAAGCTGGAAGTATTTCTCCCAGTGTAATGCTACTTTCGGTTTACCATTCTTGTCTAAGAAAAGAAATCCTGAATACCCGTCTACAATCGGCTCAATCTTTGGCTTGGGACGATTCTTGATAATACGCTTGAATGCTTCCATTACTTCCGAATTCATTGGAATCTCGCGAATTCCATTCTCTGTCTTGGTTTTCTCACAAACATATCTCATATCGCTGGTACGCTGGAGCTGATGATTGACCTTGATGACTTTCTTCTTAAAATCAATGTCCTTAATCGTCAAACCACAGAACTCACTGATACGAAGTCCTGTCTTGAACAGAATAAAAATTGCATCATAGTACCTGCTGTAATGCCTGTCCTCCTGAATGAACTGCAAGAACTTTCTCTCCTGTTCCCTTGTGAGCGCATCCCTCTTCACACTATCATTCACTACTACTGTGTGAAG
>CAYMIS010000107.1:0-11075 GCA_964390485.1 uncultured Roseburia sp.
TTTTAATCTCAAATCTCCTACTATACATTTATTCTCCTTTTCTAATTTGCTTTTTGTGTTTTTTACATTACTTAGCTTTGTTATATACAGTATAAATTCTATGACCTACTTTTTCCTTATCACTGACTTACACTGACTTACACAACACTTACATAAAAATTTGCATAAAAAAAAGAGGCCATTGCCTTAGCAATAACCTCAATCATTTTAATTTCATACAAACATTTCTGGCATATTATAAATAACTCTTTCAACTTCCTTCCTAACGGACTCTTTTTCACAATTCAAAATAGTTCTTCTAATATGCAATACATCATTTGTATCACTTATAATATACTTATCTCTGTTTTGTTTTATATACCTTGATGTTTCTCTAGTAAATCCACATTTTTGCAATAAAATGCTCGTATGATTTGTAGTTCCGTACTCAACATATTCATACCAATCATTAGCAAGTTCACTTACATTATCTCTTTGTTTACAGGCATTTGAAAACTTAAGGAAATAATTTGATATTCTGAATGTTACTACATTTTCTATAACATCAAGCACCTCTGACATAACGGCATTCCGATGTTCTTTTGTATCATTATAATCAATATATGCATAACCATCCTTATCCCTAATTGTTGAACCTGGTGTGTTCCTCTTATATTCTAATGCCTTATCAATAATATAATTTAATCCATAACCATTTACCCATTGAAGGAGAATTACAGCATACCATCGCAACATACCATGTGAGCCAGTTTTCCTATTTCTATGTCCAAGCGTTCCAGCTTCGTATTGTTCCCATTTGTATATTCTGCAAAGTTGTTCCAAAAATTGCACAAGATTAGTGTAATCTGTTGATGTATCTCCCGTCAATCTTGGGTAAGAAAGTCTTTGATTAATCGCATTCTGCAAGTTTCTTGATTGGTCAACTGATATGTTGATGTCATCATCCAATGTACTCTCTTCTCTTTTGAAATTTTCTTTTATTTTCGTAATCGTTGACTCATCAAGCAAATCTTCAAATTCCTTTTTTACTCTTGAATTTTTGTCCCTCATAATATCATTCAATAGCAAAATAGAAAATTTTCTCATCAGTGCATAACTGTCATTTGTTTGACTTTTAGGATGACGTGGTATTTCAACCTGTCCTTTTAGCAGACTATCCACAACTTCTTTCTTCTGTGGTTTTGATAATCCTGAAACAATCGAAAGTTTCTGCTCTGGTGCTTCCGTTTGCAGCAACTCAACAAATTTATCTTCTTTTACTTTCTCGTTACAAATTAGAAAAACATTCCCATAAAGGTTAAATTCGATTCTTCCTACTCTACCTACAAGATTCTTAAAATCTATAGTTCCCATTCCTGCTCTGCCAATCTTATAGTTAGTCACAAATAAATTATCCGCCGGAAGATTTACCCCCTCTACTAATGTACTTGTACAAAAAAGCGTTTTTATGAGACCCTGTCTAAATAATTCTTCAATTCGTAAACGAATAGTCGTTGGCAAATATCCAATATGATATGCCACTCCCTTTTTTATAATTTCAGCAAGATAATATTCTGAATGAACCTCCTGCTGAATTTCCTTCGATATTTTCTCTAAATCTTCATTTTTGTATTCCTGCAATGAATCTGCATATTCAAGAGCCATCGCTACTGCTTGCCCTATAGCACTACAAAAAACAATATTCTGTGATTTTTTTCCAACCAAATTTAATAGAGAATTAAAGGTTTCATCAGCTCTCAAATTTCTTATAAGCGAAGGTTTATTTATCTGTGAATTAAACAATTGAATTTCTCGTGTTTCATAATTCACGATATATTTCATTTGACTTACAGGAGAATAAGTCGATGCCACACCATTTGATGCCGTACACTCCTCATCATTTATTAGTTGTAAATATATCTCTGGATTTGGAATATTCGGAGAAGCAAATATAATATGTGGTTTTTTCTCCCTTGTAGATAACATCTCAACAATTTTATAATAAAAAGAGCTTCTGTCATCCTTTGATGATATTTTATGTGCCTCATCAACAAATAAATACTCCACTGTATCCATAGGATTATCTATAAGATAATAAAGAAAACGTTCTGGTGTCATAACAAATATAAAATTATGTGGTTGCTTTAACGCAATATCTCCTCCCGCCGTAACAACTCTATAATTATATTCTTCTAACATTTCTTTTAAATCATCTTTTATTATTTTATCGCTCACTTCATTTATAAGCGCCTTTGTCGGTACTATAATCGCATAATTCTTTCTTTTTTTCTCGAGAATCTGCTGTTTGATAAACATCCTCATAATAAAAGACTTCCCCATTGAAGTTGGTCCCGAATAGCTAAAGTATTGGTCTGATAAATGACTGTATACTTTTGCTTGTGACCGAAAGAACTGTTTTTCTCCATCAGCCGGAATACGCATTTTATCCATATCATACTGCTCACATAATCTATCCATGAACGATTTAAGTGTCACTAATTCTTTATTTTTTGTAAGACTAAGACCTCTGTAATTTCCAATATTTGTGAGCACTCCTGATAAATAATATGATATTCTTGTATCTTCCGGATACATTTCCTGTAGCAACGCAACCATCTCTTGTGCCATAATCTTATGTGCATCACTTTTTATCGGATGCGTAGAATTTGACAACAAATCTGCAAATCGAAGCGCATCATCAACATCAATTGGCATTTCAATAACATTCTCATCTTTTTGTTCCGAAAATACTCTTACACCATAATTATACAAAATATTTTCATAAATTTCTTTCAAATATGAGTTATTTTCCAAATCATCATATATTGCTTGTCCGAGTGTATTGTTATATTGTTCCATCGCTTACACCTCCACTCAACAAGTTATTCATTATTGTACTTTTATCTTTATCAGCATCGTCAAACGGCATGAAATAAAAATAAATTGAATGATTCCCTAAATTACCATTTCCAAGAATGTTTGTTTTTACTATACGCTTAGTTATATATGGAGCAATATCTTTTACATCCTTTTTCATTTTTTCCATTGCCTTCGTTCTGTAGGTATCTACATCAAATTGCGAAGGGTCTATTCCTAACGAATATCCTATAAATATTCCAAACGAAATATCTGGTCTTCCCGAACTTTTTTTTGAAGGTATTAATATACTTTTAAGGTACTCTGTAGTATCTGCATCAAAACTATTGGATAATACCGCTCTATCAATCATTTGACGTTCATAAGAAACTGCCCCTTTTATATTATCCAACTGCAATAATACTTTATCAACAGCCTTATTTAAATCACCTGAAATATCAGAGGCAGCAAGTACAAGCTGATATCTGTCTTTTCCTCTTTCATTTAATTTTAACAAATGAACACCATCAGATTTACTTCCTGCTGTTCCACCTGCAATTTCGGCCTTAGTAAGAATTTTAGGTGCCCCCAATACATCTTCAAGAAACGCATAAACCATAATTTCACCAAGGTCGTTTCCTGTTCCTCTCTGACCTGGCATTCCATGCTGATTCATTGCCCGAATAGCCCTCAAACAGGCAGCTTGTTCTTTATTTTTATCTCTGAGTGCTTGCATTTCAGTTCTTGAAAGCACATAATAACCTATATTATCAATAAGAAAATCGTCAAGACAGTCGTAGGCAAACTCATTATTTTCTATATTAAGATAAAATAATCTTACCTGACTATAATTTTGAATTCCTAACTGCCCAGCTCCATCACTCTCCATAAAGATATTATCAAAATCATCCCTATTTAAAGTGCATTGGAGTTGTTGTGTTCTAATAATCGGTGCAGTAATAATATTGATTGTATTTCTCTGTGTTTCAAATGTATCAATATAATCCCTTGTTATAAAATCAACATAACCTATACCCGTTCTATTTTTAACTTCTGCACAAGTATATATAAGAAAACAAGCTAAAAACTCTGCTGCATCAATATCTGACATACTTAACAACTCTGATTTTTGATATTTACCAATATGTGTATTCAAACCTACACTATCTTTGCTGAGAATATCTCTAAGGGCAAGCAGTATAACTGGTATTCTGTCCTCTATTATAAATTTAGGCAGAAAATTACTATTCAATCTGCTAACAACATCCTCAAACAAAATATTTTTTGCTCCATCAACAGCGTCATCTGGCACATTTCCTTCACATTTTAAAAGTCTTGTGATTTTTGTATGCTCTCCCAATACATCACTACCACCTACAGTCATTAGTAATTCCGAACATACATCTTGCTGCTGAACTCCGACCTGTGTACTTGTCATTAGTACTTTTAATAGAGAACCAAAACATACCACTATTCTGCACCTCCCTTTAAAGAGTAAAAATTTTACTTATTATTCCACCAATTCCAATAGACCTATATCAATCTTCCCCTTTGCCAAGTATCGTTCATATAGCATAGTTGCTGGGATAAGACGAATTTGGATATTCTCCAACCCAAGAGCCTCTAACATTGGCATTCTTGCCGTTCCTTTTTTTATAATTTCATTTTTTTCCGTAGGCATCAAAAAACAGTTCTTAACCACTTCAATATTATGAGCCTTGATGAAATCCTTATATGCTAACTGATATAGATACTGCTTCGTTACATCGCCTACACCCGGATTGCCACGAAGAGACTTTCCTTTTTCAAGCTGTATATTATAATACTTCGCATCAAAGATTAGGAAATAATCTGTACCATTTATCTGTGGAATACTTATCAAATCCGGGATAAGTGTATCTGCTGCATCTACTTCTGCCATATCAACACCCTTCCACTTTGGCTTTTCAATAATACTAATGAGAGTCTCTGAACTTCTATTCTTAAACTCATCTGCCAAAGGCATTGACATCTTAAGCTCTCCCAAAGTGGTGCTTAACTTATTATCAAATACATCTGCACATACTTTTTCCCATACAGCATGAAATGCAGTCGTGCCAAACATACTGATTCCATCATCCTCTTCAAGCATTCTTCTGTCCTGAGATATGTATGTATAAATAGTTTTTAGAAGTATCTGTTTACGGGTATTAAATTGTATATTTAACTCTTTATGTAAACGTTCAAGAATATAATCCTTGTCACCAAAATCAAATAGTATTTCCTCTGACAACACAAGCTCATCTATACCAAATAATTCATCAAGCTGTGCATCATGAAGCTGTTTAGAACATTCCGTAAGAACGCACTCGTGAAGTCGCTTGAAATAGTCCATATCATCTTCCACTGTTTTTCTTGTGTAGATTTCCATATAATATGGTCGATTATCTTCAATCATGGCAAAACTCTCATCTATAGTCTTACCCCACAGGATTTCTCCCTCTCCATTTATTTCAATGATATCCTCACTATTCGTATAGATACCATATTCATAATAATCGTTAAGAAGAAATAGAATGACCGCTAAAATATTGAAACTGCGATTTTCTCCATTTCCGTTGAAGATATTTATTATCTGTTCTTCCGAATTACTGTACCTCTCAAGAACCTTTATTATCTGTTTCATTTCTGTCAGTGGTTCTTTTTGTGATAAAAGATACTTCGGATATACTTTGATGATTCTGCTGCCGGAAGTGATGACACCAACATAAGTAAATACATATAGGCAGTCACCACTTTCTGCAGTCTCATCTGTAATTTCTATATCTTCATCCAACAAATCTGACATTTCAAGCTGTGACGTGCTATTCTTTACACTCTTAAGCACACCATAGGCTTTGAGACTCTTGATGAACTTCTCCACTCCGGCTTCATCAAAGGAAAATATGTTTTTCAATTCGTTTTTGGTATAGCGTTTCTGCTCCCTAACGTAACCTGAAACAATCTTCATTCCTAATCTTCCTTATCATAAAAATCTTCTCTAAATGTGGCACCAAATATTTTAATACCTATCTTATCAAATGCATCACACACAGCAGAATATTTCCCAGTGTCTGGGCATCCATCAAAGAAACGGTGTTTTCCTTGTTTCACTGCATCCTCGTACAGATACATTATTACCTTGCTCTTAAATGCATCTATAAATGCCTTTTTATCAATAATCATACCATTCTCATCAGATGCAATTACTTTTTTAGATAAAAAGAACGGCCCCATCAGCTTATCTTCATTAATCTTGAAGTCACTTGATGACATCTTCGCATTAATAGCCTTACGAAGACGATTCCATTCAATTGTCTCATCGGCACCTTCAAGTGTGATTTTTCCAATACCAGCAATCTTTTCTGCATTCTTGTCAATACCGAGATACTCAAAATTCCATCTTCTCTTGAAAGCTGTATCCATAGGAAATACTCCCTGATCAGCGCTGTTCATAGTAGACCAAATAAACATATTGTTTGGAATTCGAATTTTTCTAAAACTTTCTTGGGATGCATCAAATTCTTTTGCAAGGTATCTTCTGATATCCTCCGATGCCTGTATCTCATATTCACTTACTCCATCGTCATCTCTATCAAGCAACTGGAATACATCACCAAATACAGCAGCCACTTTTGCTCTATTAATTTCTTCAATAATAAGAAGATGTGGCTGTGGATTATTTGTAAGTCCACTCTTGAGGGCATCCACATATACTCTCATAAAAGGTCCAGGCACAAAATCATAACGTATACTACCATCATTACCCATTACAGGCTTGTATGCACCTACAAACTGAGAATATGAATAATCAGGATGAAATGTAACACGTTCAAACGAACCACCAAAATCTTTATTGATTTCCTCACAATCTTCTTTCAATTTATGGCTTTTACCAGTACCAGGTGCACCAAAAACAATACGATTTCTTTCATATGGCGTATCCAAAGTTGTTCTAAATATCAGTTCCACGTTTTCTTCCACCTCGGTTCTTTCTTCATCTTTTTGATAGGTACCACGTAGCAATTCAGCTACAGCAGACTTATAATCATTGATTGCCCATATTGACATTGCAGTCTTAAGAGAGTTATGCAAATCCGATGAAAGTACACTCCTTCTTATATTTTTCTTAAGCCATCTAACTTTCCTTGTCGTTTTATAATCTGCACTCTGATTTTGATTATCTGAGTTATCATAGAAATACTCTGATTCAATTCTACCTATATGAAACTCAGAATTTTCTGCAAAAATAATGTAATCTCCAACCTTAACATCATTGATGAATCTCCATACCTGTCCGATGTCCTGACCTCTGCCTATACCAACTTTGTCAAAATGTTCATCGTAACGAACCGCCAATTCATCCTTACTTTCAATATCAGATAAATCACCCATAGCAGACCAACCAATACAGACATGAGGATGTTCTTCTGAAAGAGCATCATTTTTTTCTTTGATATGAATTCCGAATAGGCTATGTTTGTAAATTTCCTCTATATCTTCTTCTGCAACACAAGTTCGCACGTATTCTGCATATTTTTTTAATGCACTTATCTGTACGCTATCTTTACTGTCAGCAAAGTCTAAGGCATCAATTGTTGCCTGAATTTCACTATCTTTTGTTGTATAGAACATACTTTTATCTGGCATAACAGAATACGGTGTTTCACCTACATTCTTAATATATCTGTCTATGGTAGATTCCGAATATGGATTACCTGCATCAGAATCTCCCTCCGGCTTAACTTGATGATTTAACCAATAGCGAAATAGACGTTTATTTCTTTCTTCTATATCTTCTTCCTCAACATCGATATCCATCTTTGAAAAATTGTAATTAACATTTAATCTTAATACAATTTCCTTTTTTTCATCGTCTTTGACAAACGCTAAATCTGTCAATTTAGGGACCACCATTTTTCTAAATGTCTTTTTAAATATTTCTTCATCTGCTCTAACATAATAACGACTGTTATCAACAAACTTATTTAAGGTTATAGATAATTCGCTTTCATCCAATTCAGAAATTAAGTTATTGACTTCGTTCCATTTTTCTATGTTTGCAACCTTATACTGATTAATACTCTGAAACACATATTCCATTTTTACTTGAAGCAAATAATCGAGTAAATTCTTTTTATCAAATCTATATGTAATTCCTGTATTAAATTGAAAAAATTCATCAATTTCTTCCTGTTTACTTTTAGGTCCTACAAACAGTTTTGCCTCACCCGCACCTTTATCACTGGCAAGCTTCATGTCTGAAAACACAAAACTTGATGGGATTGCTCTAACAACATATGTCGACTTTGACATTCACATAACCTCCTATTTATCAAATTTGTTTCCTATAGATTTAATAATTTGATTCATAATTGCAATCAGAACATCAACCACAATGGAATTACCTGCCTGTTGATACATTGAAGTATCAGAAACGACAATTTTAAAACTATCACAAAATCCCATTAATCTCAAACATTCTCTTGGTGTCAATTTACGCAGTCTTCCATTTGTATGGACATAATTATCAACACCGGCTCGATGCATTTTATGCATAGTTGTAAGCAATGGTCGCGCAACTTCCAAATCTGTTTGTGGTCGTGAATAAAAATTTTTCGTTCCTGTTGCCATTACATATTTTTCAACCTTTTCGGAAAGGAAATATTTTTCTAAATCTTCAATAGTTTTTTCCATGTCTTGGTTTTCCTCAACAAAAACAAAATCACCATGCCAATTAAATTGTTGATTCTTCTTTTGGCATAATGCCACTTCTCCATCAATTTGTGTAAATCTCTTTGTAAGATTTTTCTCACTCGTTACAAACTCAACACCTTTTTTAGGTAAATAATACGCTCCTGACACATTATCCAAAAGAAAGTCTTGCATTTTTTTCTCTAAAGGTATTGGTGTAGGAAATTCAAATTCTTGTTCCATTTCTATGTCACTTCTAAAACCTACCACAAACATTCTTTCTCTATTCTGTGGAATTCCGTAATCACGTGCATTTAAAACCGATGGTTTACCGTTAAATGTATAGTAAACCTTATACCCCAATGAGCTAAACACTTCTTTCATGGTCTCCCAGGTTCTTCCTTCATCATTGCTCAATATAGCTTTTACATTTTCGTAAATAAATACTTTAGGTTGTATTTCTTTGACCAATCTTGCATATTCATAGAATAACGTTCCGCGAGTATCCTCTAATCCCCTTTGCTTCCCTACCAAGGAAAATGACTGACATGGACTACCACCTACAAATAAATCCACTTTTCCAGCATATTGTTTACCATCAAGAAACGCAACATTCCAGTGAAAATCTTTTTCTGCAATTTTATAATTAGCCATATAACTCTGTTTTACTTTATTTTGTGATTCTTTACCAGCATACAACTTATCTACGTATTCTTTTCTTTCTTCATAAGACTTTAATTCTTTAAGTTCATTAGTCGTATTTAAATAGAACAACTTATCATGAAGCATTTCAAGTCGCTCTGAAATGTCCCTACCAGCCTTGACTATTCTTTTTGCTGCTTTATATCCCCCAAAAATATCTCTCATTGATTCTGATGAGATTTCAAACTCGTCCTCTGTTAATGTCAGCGCAACTCTAAGAATAAAAAAAACTTTAGCTTCCAACGAAGAAGGGTTTGATTTCCATATTGCATTTAATTCCTGATACTTCTTCCGCTTTGAGGCTGTTGTGTTTTTTATTGCATTATTAATATCTATCTCACATTCCTTTATAGCAGCTTCTACACTATTAATTTTGTTCTTTGATATTGTAAGTGTAGAAATCAACTTCTCATACTCATTCTCCACCGCATTTATCATAAAATCCAATTGTGATGCATAGTCAATTGATGCCTCATCTTCATTTCTATCATTAACTTTTTTTATGACTTTTTTTAAATTAACCAGTTCCTTTTCCATAGAACAAATATCTATGCGTACTTTCGGCATCTCCAGCTCAACATCACCATTGTCACACGCAAAAACAATCTCATGCTCTATCTGCATTCTATCCAAAGCGTGTTCTATTGCTCCTATGCCACTAAATACAGTTGCAAGTTTTAACATAATATAATTATCTCCTCTATATCTTATTCTATTGCACTTTTGCCACTTTTTACCCAACTGTCTAATTCACTTTTTTTGAACTTCCACATTTTTCCTATCTTATGGGCTGGTATGTCTGTCTTCTTTATCCAATTTCTAACAGTTTCTTTTTTTACACCGAGATAATTAGCTGCTTCTTCCAATCCTATCCAACAATCATTATTCATTTCATTCATATTTTCACCTCTAGAAAGCATTCTATTTCTAACCGTATCAGTATAACAAATTTCTCACCCATTTTCAACACGTTTGACCTTGTTTTGTGATATTTGATACATCTTTCATACCTAAGAATATAACAACATTCTTATATATTTACTTCACAAAAAATGTAATTGAAAAAGGCTGATGAAGTATCCTTATCAACTTCATCAGCCTTTTTCGTTATAACCTGGTTATTCTATACACTATATACTTGTATCTTATTTTTCTTCTTACACACCTTTTATTTCATAATAAAACTTCTTGATTATACGCCTCCCGCTTACTCATGTCGAATTCAAACTCATACTTAATTCTCGCTCTCATAAGAATACCTTCTCACCTATACTAATAGTATGACACAATACATAGGATTCGTCCGTTCTAATTCATATGGCAGCTAACTCTTCCGCTTTTGTAATTACTAACTTTCCGTCATCACACTCAACCCTTATAGGAGTTCCTGGCTCAAAACCTAATGCTTCAAGCCATGCCCCCTTCAATATGATGGTTGCTGTATCTTTATAGTGATATCCCGATTGTGCATATACCTTCATCTTGCGTTCCTTCTTAAAAGTTCTCATATCTTTCCCTGCCTTTCTTTTCAATTATATATGTGTCATGCCCCTTTATGCTTTCAACAGCCTTAGTAACATTCCAAGTTTCCCAATGTTTATGATAATATTTCGTATCTGCTGTATGCTTGTGATACAGTGTCACAGGCTTGTCCGTTGCAGACAACTTTTTAAATATCATCCATTGATGGCTTGTATTATTTGAAAGCACCTCTACAAATCTTTCTTCCACCCGTATGATGGTAAAATAACCATCTCCGAGAAGTTTCATTTCTTTATTTGTAAACAATCATGTACTCCTTCCTTTTCCGAATCTCTCTGCCACAT
>CAYMIS010000108.1:0-11065 GCA_964390485.1 uncultured Roseburia sp.
ATTTTTTAGGAGGAAGAAAAGGATTAACGGATGAATTTAATTATCAAACCGTGTGTCTTCATATACTCTCTGGAATTTTGTATAAAGCTACAAATATGAAAATAGTGGATTATGCAAATGAATATTTGTTTGAACCATTAGGAATTAAACCGCATACAAATTATTATGTGGAAACAGCAGAAGAACATAAAGCATTTACTATCGGAAAGTTGCCTAAAGAACATGTCTGGTTTTGTGATACGGATGGATTAGGAACTCCAGGATATGGACTCTGTATGTCTGCAGAAGATATGGCGAAAGTAGGATTGTTATGCCTAAATAAAGGTAAATTTAATGATAGGCAAATTGTATCTTCAAGCTGGATAGAAGAAATGACAAGACCGAGATTAGTTGAAAATGATAAATTTAGAGGAATGCAGTATGGTTATTTGTGGTGGATTATTGACCACAAAAAGAATATATACGCTGCTATTGGAAATAGTGGGAATGTTATTTATGTTAATCCGGAAAAGAATATTGTAATATCTGTATCATCCTATTTTAAGCCTACTATATTTGATAGGGTTGATTTTATTCGGGAATATATTGAACCTTTTATTGGTTAGTTGTAAAATTCAATATTAAAACAAAGTGGTCCTATGTCATGCGATTATTTGAAGTTTCAGTTAAGTTTAATTCACAAGAAATGATAATATTCTTCCTTTCATTTTCACAAGATTTTTTCTTCTGTTACAGAATTGACGATAACGGAGTATATAAGAAAGCGCAGGTTGACGATAGCACATCAGAAGATTTGTAAATCGACAGAAACGATAGCTGATATTTGCTATAGTGTCGGATTTAATAGTATTCAGACCTTCAACCGTGCATTTAAGGATACTTTTGGAATGCCACCGCTTATGGCAAGAGAAACACAGGCAAAAATTACATATCGGAGTGTAAAGGAAATTATTGTAGGCTACCTGAAACGTGTGGAAGTGACAGGCGTGTTTGCTATCGTTCCACGAATTGAGACAAAAGAAGAGTTTGTTATTGCTGGTTATAGAAAGCATACCAAAAACGGGTTTGAAGCAATCGGCGAGTCATGGTTTGATTTAAAGAGTAATATGGATTCTATGAAAAGAAAAAATGAGCATACGATGTATGGCTTTGAAGATTATTCAGAAGAATTCATTACAGAGCCATTGGCTTTTTACTATATGGCAGGCGTAGAAGTGGACAAACATACAGAACTCCCAGACGGGGTGTATCGAAAAATAATACCAAAGTCCGAGTATGCTGTGTTTACGGTAAATGGAAACAATGCTAATGGAGAGATTGGGCAGGCATTTCATTATATTTATAATGTCTGGTTGTCAAGTTCGGATTATTGTATAGATGAGGAGTTGTTGTTCGACTTTGAGTATTATGACGAGCGTTGGGATTGTCAGCATCAGACGGCACAAATGGATATTTATATACCGATAAAGAAACTGGAGGGATGAATCATGGCGTTTTGTGATTTGTTTAAGGAATTTATGCCAATACAGGTGGACGATGATATTTATCTAAGACAGCACGAACCGGAAAAAGATGCCAGACCATTCTGGGAAATATATTCTGATGAAGATAATTTTACATATTTCGGAGGCTATAGAAGACCTTGTGCTTGGGATGAAGAGAGGGAAATTAGGGCAGAAGCAAGCCGTGTAAAGGGCTTTCAAGGCAAACGAGAATATTCGTGGGTAGTGACATGTCAGGGAGAGGTAATCGGTCAGATACAGTTATTCAATTTCTTTAATCACAATACTTGTGCGGAGGTTGGGTATTTCATCAAGAAATCTTATTGGAATAGAGGAATCAATACCAAGGTATTAAAGGAAGTGTGTAAGTTTGGAATAGAAACGATGGGGTTAGCAAGAATCGAAGCTTATGCGCATGTGGATAATATCGGTTCTAACAGAACCTTGCAAAAAGCAGGGTTTATGAAGGAAGGAACGCTTCGAAAAAGGTTTGAAGTAAAAGGAGAATTGTTTGATTGTAATGCGTATTCATTTGTGAAGACTGATTAAAAAGATAATCGTTCAGTCTCACGGCGAGATTGAAAACACGCATGAATTTGAATTTATAGGAGGGATAAGTTTGGAGAAACTCTCAAGAGAAGCAGAAAATATTCTGATTGATAGATTTGGAAAAGATAGCATTATTTCTTTAGCAACAACAGAGGATGCGAAACCTTATGTGCGTAGTGTAAACTCTTTTTATGAATCTGGTTCATTTTATGTACTTACATATGGCCTTTCAAATAAAATGAAGCAAATTGCTAAAAATCCAAATGTAGCAATATCAGGAGAGTGGTTTACTGCCAGTGGAAAAGGCATTAATTTAGGTTATTTCGGTAAAAAGGAAAATGAAATAATAGCAAATAAAATGAAGTGTTTTTTTTCAGAGTGGATAGATAACGGACATAATAATTTTGAAGATGAAAATACTTGTATTCTTCAAATTGAACTTACAAATGGTATATTGCTATCACATGGAACCAGATATGAGATAGATTTTACGAAATAGATGGACAAACTTAAATTTGACGAGGTGTTAGTTTATGAATAAAGATTGGGCAGAGCTGAATAAAACTATACAGTTGCAGATAAAGAAAAAAGATACATTTGAATTAGGCATAGATACACTAATCAAACTCCGTAAGGAACTTATGACACAGATTATGCAATTTAAGAAGGAATTATCGATAGATGATTTTAGTGTTATGCCATATATGAACGCGAAAGGTTATCATAATAAAACGATTGCATATTCACTTTGGCATATTTTTCGTATTGAAGATATTGTTGCACATTCACTTATTGCAGATGATGAGCAAATTTTCTTTAAGGGAGATTATCAAAGTCGCATAAATTCGCCGATTATTACAACTGCAAACGAACTAGTAAAAGAAGAAATTGAAGACTTTTCAAAAAAATTATCTGTTGAAGAATTATATAACTACATAATCGAGGTTGATATATCTACTACACAGATTTTAAAAGAACTTACATTTAGTGATATTAAAGAAAAGATGACTGATGAAAAAAGAAAATCTTTAGAAAAACTAAATGTTGTTAGCAAAGATGAGAATGCTTATTGGTTAATTGATTACTGGTGTGGAAAAGATGTAAAAGGGTTGATACAAATGCCTTTTTCAAGGCACTGGATTATGCATATTGAAGCGTGTTTAAAGATAAGAGATAAACAGTTATCTATTAAGTAACTTTCAGTTTTCTGAAACATTTATTGTACAACATCAACGCAGTTACTGATTTGTATACAGATGATAATGGACTATCAAGGGACAGGCATTACAGACTTTTTAATAATTTTACGGGTAAAAATCATATATACAAATCTTGCTAAAAAGACAGATAAAATGAAAATAAAATTTGAGGTGACAAAATGAATATACAGGTATTTGGAACAAAAAAATGTAATGAGACAAAGAAGGCGCAGCGATTTTTCAAAGAGCGGGGCATTAAGTTTCAATTTATTGATATGGCAGAAAAGGAAATCAGTAAAGGAGAATTCCGAAGTGTCTGTCAGGCAGTCGGCGGCATTGATGCCATGATTAATACGAATTGTAAAGATAAAGATGCCCTTGCATTGGTACAGTATATTGCTGACAGCGAAAAAGAAGAGAAGCTTCTTTCGAACCAGCAGGTAATAAAGACACCGATTGTCAGAAATGGAAAACAGGCGACAGTAGGATATCAGCCGGATGTTTGGAAGACATGGAGTTGATTTGGATGAAAGACACTAAAATAGATAAAGAATTGAAAATTCGCACGACAGGAAGAGATGATTCTGGGGCAGATGAGCTTCATCATCCCTATGAGCCTACGCCTTATGAAGTGCTTGATTGTCTTCTTGAAGAGGATTACATTTCCAAAGATAATATTATAGTAGATTATGGCTGTGGAAAAGGCAGGGTGAGTTTTTATCTTGCTGCGAAAACAGGATGTAAAGCCATTGGAATAGAATATGATGAGCGTATTTATGAGCAGGCAGTCTGTAATAAGAAAACATATTCGGGAAGGGGGACAGTAGAATTTCTTTGTATTTCGGCAGAAGCATATATTGTTACAGAGGCAGACTGCTTTTACTTTTTTAATCCCTTTACCATAGAAATCTTACAGTCTGTGATAGGTAAAATTCTGGAATCTTATTATGAGAATCCCCGTTCTATGCAGTTGTTTTTCTATTACCCGGATGATGAATATTTGTCCTATCTTATGACAAAAGAGGAATTGATGTTTGTGGATGAGATTGATTGCAGTGATTTGTTTTCAGGGAGAAATGTGCGGGAACGGGTTATGATTTTTGAGGTTTATGGAGCATTAAATTGAAACGGGAAATTCTAACTGTTTGTAGATAATAGGAAAAATAAATTATGTTATAAAAATAGGAGTATGTACAGAGAATATTTGTATATGCTCTTATTTTTTTAGACAGTATATCTCATAATCTTATTTATGTCCAAATTATGAACTTTGTGTAAAATCCAAGAACAAAAAGATAAAAATTGTTTAAAAACCCTACATAATATATAAACAAAAGGATGATATTATAATAAAAGATTAGTAAAAGTGAATAAATAAGTTGTAAAATACGTTCAGATTTAGTAAAATATTACTATCATTTAAAATAACTCGTATGGGAGGATTTGCTATGAACGTTTACACAACTGACAAAATTCGCAACGTAGTCCTTTTAGGTCATGGAGGATGTGGAAAGACTAGTCTGGTAGAGGCGATGGCGTATCTCGCTGGCCAGACCACTCGAATGGGAAAGGTGACTGATGGTAATACTATCAGTGACTATGACAAGGAAGAAATCAAACGTCTCTTTTCTATTAACACATCTGTTGTTCCTATTATATGGGACGATACTAAGATTAATGTTCTTGACACTCCAGGTTATTTTGATTTTGTAGGAGAAGTAGAAGAAGCAGTCAGTGTTGCTGACGCTGCGATTATTGTTGTATCCGGCAAAGCAGGTATTGAAGTTGGAACCAGAAAAGCATGGGAAATCTGCGAACGCTACAAGCTGCCTAGAATGGTATTCGTAACGGATATGGATATTGATGAGGCAAGTTACCGTCAGGTAGTAGCTGATTTACAGGAACTTTATGGTAAGAAAATTGCACCATTCCATCTGCCAGTCAGAGAGAATGGACAGTTTGTAGGATATGTCAATGTATTACAGCAGAGAGCAAAACGCTGGAAAGAGGATGGAACTGTTGAGAAGTTTGATGTGCCGGAATATTCCAAAGAGAACCTTGAACTTTGCAGAGAAGCTTTAATGGAAGCAGTTGCTGAGACAAGTGAAGAATTTATGGATCGTTATTTCAATGGTGAGGAATTCTCCGAAGATGAAATACGTCAGGCACTCCGCGTGAATGTTGCAGATGGCAGCATTGTTCCTGTATTAATGGGCTCTAATGTACTTGCAAGAGGTGTATATACACTTCTCGTTGATATTGTGAAATATCTTCCAAGTCCGGAGAAACGTGCCTGCGCAGGAATTAACGCAAAAACAAACGAGGTATATCAGGCAGATTACGATTTCGCAAAACCAAAATCAGCTTATGTATGGAAAACCATCGTAGATCCATTTATCGGAAAATATTCCCTTATCAAGGTGAATTCCGGTGTGTTAAAAACAGATGATTTACTGTTTAATCATCACAAAGACGTGGAAGAGAAAATTGGAAAGCTTTATGTTCTTACCGGTAACAAACCAGAAGAAGTAAAAGAACTGCATGCAGGAGATATCGGAGCTTTGGCAAAATTAACAGCTACAGCTACCACAGATTCCCTGTCTACAAAAGCAAACCCGATTTTGTATATTCGTACCTCAATCTCCACACCATATACTTACATGAGATACAAAGCAAAAAATAAAGGTGATGAGGATAAAATTTCACAGGCACTTGCAAAATTAACAGCAGAAGATTTGACACTTCGCGCAGTTAATGACAGTGAAAATTCCCAGACACTTTTATATGGTATGGGAGACCAGCATTTAGAGGTAACCGTAAGTAAATTATTAAACAGATATAAAGTTGACATTGAACTGAAGAGACCGAAAATTGCGTTCCGTGAAACAATCCGTAAAAAAGCAGATGTGGAATACAAATACAAAAAGCAGTCCGGTGGTCATGGTCAGTATGGTCACGTTAAAATGACCTTTGAACCATCTGGTGACAATGAGAATCCATATGTATTTGAACAGACGGTTGTTGGTGGTGCAGTTCCAAAGAATTACTTCCCGGCAGTTGAGAAGGGAATTCAGGAATCCTGCGCAAGCGGACCAATGGCAGCCTATCCGGTTGTTGGTGTGAAAGCCGTATTATATGATGGCTCTTATCATCCGGTCGATTCTTCAGAAATGGCATTTAAGACAGCTGCAAGACAGGCTTTCAAAAAAGGCTTTATGGATGCATCTCCGATTCTGTTAGAGCCAATTGCATCCTTAAAGGTTCTTGTTCCAGATAAATATACAGGCGATATTATGGGAGACTTAAATAAGCGCCGTGGAAGAGTTTTAGGAATGAATCCTACCGATAATGGATATCAGGAAATCGAGGCAGATATTCCATATATGGAATTATTCGGCTATAACACCGATTTACGTTCCATGACGGGTGGTAACGGTACTTATTCCTACGAGTTTGCAAGATATGAGCAGGCACCTTCTGATGTTCAGGAAAAAGAAATTGAAAGCAGAGCAAATAAGCTGGAAAATCTTGAAGAGTAAGGATGTGTGATGTTTGAGGCTTAGAAGAGAATTACTGGCAATTTTATACGTTTTTGTATTCCTTGTGAATGATCCCCAGATTACCCGTGTTCATGGTATGGAAGAGGACTGGATTTCGGGCAGTGCTTTTTCGGGCAGTGCCATGACAGATAATCTGCTTTTACAGGAGGATTCTGATTTTATACATGTGAACTATGCCATAAATGGCGGAATCAATCATGTAAATAATGAAGAACTCATTCATAAAGATGAATTGCCGGTAGTTCTCGGTGTGCCGACAAAGCCGGGGCATAATTTTGCAGGCTGGTACACAGACAGCACTTATCAGAATAAAATCACAGAGATTACAGATGAGAATGCTTCCAATATGGTTCTTTTTGCAAAATGGACCGATGAGATTGACAATTATCATAATGTTGAGATGTATTCCTATCAGACAAATCAGTTAGCGAGCCAGAATCAGAAGGAATTGAAAGAGTGTGATTATACTTTTGTGGATGCAGTTGACATTCCGGGGATGCCTTCCACCAGAGTAGAGGATTATCTGAATAATGCTATCAGCAGTGAGGCACAGTGTATGCAGGGGCTTTGTTTTACACCGGAATATATTCTGATGACGGCATATTCAGAAGCAAAGCATCTGCCTGGGGCACTGATGATATTTGACAGACAGTCAGGAGAATTCTTAGTTACACTTGAGATGAAAAAAGAAAGTCATCTCGGTGGGATTGCATTTGATGGCGAAAATGTCTGGGTGTGCCATTCTAATTCCAATACATTAGAACGGATTTCTTATGAGTATCTTCGGATATTGACAGAGAATACGGTGGGGAAATGTGTGGATGCTTCTGGTATAACGGAAGAGTATTCTTTGAAAAATACACCTTCCTGTATTACCTGCTATGGCGGAAGATTATGGGTGGCTACTTATTCTAAGTTTTTTGATTCCCATATGTATTCCTATTCCTTTGACAAGAATACAAATAAACTGGTGGCGTTAGGTGCATATAATATTCCTAGCCGTGTACAGGGAGTCGCCTTTGATGAAGATGGTTCCGTTTATTTAAGCACATCTCTTGGAAGAAATAATTCTTCATATTTAAGAGGTTATTCTTCCCTTTTAACATTAACAAAAGATCCTGATGAGCCAATAATTAAGATTGAAATGCCACCTTGTTCTGAAGAAATCGTAATTGAAAATGGCAATATTTATGTGCTGTTTGAATCTGCAAGCAAAAAGTATTTCGAAGGAACAGATGGAAATGGACGTAGTACAGCGCCAATTGATAAACTCTTAGAAGTTGAAATGGCATCTATCTGGTAAAGGGTGTTATCATAAGATGCGTTTCTAAAAATGATACTTTTTCAATGAATGCACATATAAAGAAAGAAGGAGTGGTTATTTTCCACTCCTTCTTTCTTTCATAAGAGTTATCATTTTGTCTGCCCGGGCAGCTTCTTCTGGAGACATATTCTGTTTTAATACCTGAATCAAAAGATCTGTTTCGGTTTGGGAAAACTGAATATTCTGTTTTTTAGCATTATTTAAGGTACTGATTAAAAAGGGTGCCATTTCCTGCATGGTAGTAGGTTTTTGCATTCCGGCAAAGTTTTTTAAAAATTCAAGTTTGTCTGGAGTTAAACCGGAAAATGCCGGGTTTGATTGAAATAAGTTAGAATCCATTAAACACCTCCTAATACTGAAAAATATGAATCGTAGGTTTCTAAAACTGATAAAATATTTGTAAGATTATCGATGGTTTCTGCTTCTTTGGGTGTACAAAATTTACGCAGCTCATTTAACATGGCAATCATATTGTTTTCTTCCTCAGGAAGAGAACAGATAGAGATAAGCTGGTCTTCCTTTGCAAATAATTTTGCTGTATTTTGCAGTTCCATATATTTTATTAATATGGCAAATTGTTTTTTTTGTGAATTTTTCAGGTAAGGAATCATTGTTTTCATCATTTGAATTTCTCTTGACTGGGTAAGCTGGTCAAAGGCTGTTAAGGCAATATCCTGTTCCATAAAATTCCTTTTTTCTTTTATTTTATGAAGTATGCTAAGAGAATATGCGGAATACACTTTTGTTCTGTTAGCGCATATGTTAAAAGGGAAAGGAGGGATATGTGAATGCTGATTATTGAAGGAAATAGTGTTTATGAAATAGATGAGGAATGTTTAAAGAAAAGACGGGTATCTGAAGAATGTGAGGTTTATCAGAAATTAATGAGTGAGAGAAAACGTCAGAAAGAAGATGAGGATTCCTAAACAAAAAGAGCGGTTAGACCGCTCTTTTTGCTTACTAAGGAAGTTCTTTTTGCTGTATTAGTTGCAGAAGCCACAACCGTTTCCGTTATTCCCACCGCAGAAAAGCAGTAATAAAATAATCCACATACAGCTGTTATCGCCGCAGCCATTTCCGTTTCCTAAAAAAGAACCGTTTCCATTACCACAACAGCAGCTTAATAAGATGATAATCCAAAGAATTGAACCACATCCATCTCCACAAGAACATCCACCACCACAGTTTGTTGCTGCTAAATCACTCATTTTGTAATCCTCCAAAATTTTTTGTTTACACTGTATAATATGTGAAGGAAAAAAAGGTGTTACAAAAATTTAAAATGTTGTTATATAAAAAATAATTTGGTATGATAAAAGTACTAGATTCGCCAAAATAATACCATAATAAGATAATCGAATAGATACGGAGGAAGAACACATGAGCTTTGTATTAATCGTAGAACCGGATGAATTAGTATTTCAGAAGATTAATGACCTGCTTGCAGCGGCAGAATGTGAATTTGACTATCGTGTTGTGTCAGCACCGGATGAAGCAGTAGACTTATTGAATCAACGAAATGTGGATGTACTTGTCAGCGAAATTGATTTGCCAGTTATGAGTGGAAGAGAATTGTTTACATTGGCAGCCATGATTTCTCCTGATGCAATTCATGTTGCGATTACAGCGGCAAGTAAGGTGACGGAAACAGTTGCCTTCATGAATGAATGTAAGGTTCGTAAACTGATTATTTCTCCATTTCATGTGGTGGATGATGTGGCAGAGCCAATTGTGGCAGCATTAGAATATAAAAAATTAAAGGATAGAATGAAGGCGGAAGAAAAGGCTTTTGACGACAATATTTTCCATACGAATGAAGATTATGCCCGCATGGAGAATCACTTTATTGAAAACAGTGCAAAATATGATGATGCGGTAGAAGTAGTTATGAATCTTATCCGGGCAAATATTGGGGAATTAGATGTGCCTGCCCATACAAAAGAAAAGATGTCTGCGTGGTACCAGATGCTTTTTGATGCCTATACAAACATATTGATTCAGTCAAATGGCAATTATTTAAATTGCTATAATACTTTAATGGATAAATTTCATGCCAGGGATGAGGGATGTGATTTCCGTATTTATAAAAAAGGAGCCTTTGCAATTCCAGAGGATAAAATGAATGAAATTACATACATGATTTTATTATTAGGAGAGGCTGCAAAAACTCTCTTAGGGAAATATGATATTAAAATTTTATTAGAAGAGGTAGAAAAATATTATATTATCCGTTTTGAATGTGATTATACGAAAAACTTGAATGATGCAGGAAAAGTTTTATATCAGGAGACAGATGCGGAATATAGAAAACATCTGATAAAAGCAACAGAACGTTTTGTAAATATCTTCTCTTACAGAGAGGTTTCTATGAATAAAGACTGCAAATATATAGTGAATATAGCAGTAACGAAATAATAGTGGAGAATACTATAACTAAAATTCATAGCTAATATAAAATATTATTCATTGACAAATGGGATAAGTAATGACAAAATAAGGAAAAAGTATAATTGTATACAATTATGCATGAGAAAATATTCATATACAATGAATTAATATTCATATAATAAAGGAGAATGGCTATGAGTGAAGTCATAATGAATCAGAAAACAAATTTGTTGCAGCTAGAAGAGCATTTTTATCAGCTTGCAGATGTGGAACAACCAAATGTGTTTCACAATCTGTTTCCTTATGATGAAATTCCCAAGATTGCGTTTAATGATAGAATTGTTCCACATAATATGCCGGAGAATATCTGGATTACTGATACTACCTTCCGCGATGGACAGCAGTCAAGAGCACCTTATACAACAGAACAGATTGTAACAATCTATGATTATCTGCACAAATTAGGAGGACCAAAGGGTCTGGTTCGACAGAGTGAATTCTTTTTATATAGTAAAAAAGACCGTGATGCAGTTTATAAATGTC
>CAYMIS010000109.1:0-10799 GCA_964390485.1 uncultured Roseburia sp.
AACACCAGCCTTCCAAGCTGGATACGTGGGTTCGATTCCCATCACCCGCTTTTTCAACAAGGTCTTTGACCTTGTTTTTTTATGCCAAAAAGAGAAGGCCGGAAAATATTTGAATGTTATTTTCCTGCCTTCTCTTTCTTTATAAAAACATATTAGCTATGCATTCTTTGTTTCGACTTAATAAATTCGCAGCCACACAATATAATAATACAGCTTTCTGCGCTTCTTTATTAGTAATAGAAGCTTCTTCTGTTCTTCCCTAATCTGCGCCATGATTTCCTCGGTAATTCTGCTGCCGCCATACCGGTATTCCTCATAGTATTTCAAATAAGAACAGCCTGCTTCCCAGTCCTCTTCCTGCTGTAAAAAGGAATCTACCTGTATTTTAAATTCCGCAAGTGTCTGACTTTCTCCCCGCAGATATCCAAGCTTTGAAAGCAGCCAGTTTATTTTCCGTACTTCCTCTTCAAACTGCTGCTCTTTGCTCCATTTTCGATAACGATAACGCCGAATTCTGCGGTCAGCCAAAAACAAAAGCAGCACAACCACCATAATTCCCAAAATACCGAATAGCATAAGTCCCATTTTTCTGCCGGCATTTTCTGAATCAGCTGTTTCCTTCCCTATCTGATTTTCTATTGATTCCTCTGTATCTTCTGTCTCCTCTGCCATCCAAGGAAAAGCCGGTTCTGTCACAAAGGCTTCCTCCCCCTGATATTCCATTGCCCAAGGTGTATAACGAACCTCTTCATAGCCCGGTGTCGGTTCAAAAGGAATCCAGCCAACATTTTTAATATATACCTCCGGCCATGCATGGGCCATATTCGAATAAACTGTCATATTTTTCTGCTGGTTTACCGGGACACAAAAGCCCTCCACATAACGGGCTGGAATCCCTTCTGCCTGCGCCAATAACACAAAGGCGGTGGCATAATAGCTGCAATATCCCTGACGGCTTTCCAAAAGAAAATAATCCAGAAAGCTTTCTGCATCACATACCTTCTCCGGAAGTTTCCCCGGCATTTTGGTGTAGGTAAAAGAGGATAATTCTGTTTCAATCGCCCGAAGCTTTTCAATCTTTGTTTCCGCTCCTGCGGTAATTTTCCCGAGATAATGTTCTGCCTCCTCTGACAGCTTCACCTGACCTGAATAATTCTCATAAATATAGGTTCTATGCTGCTGCAAATCAGAAAGTGTCACCATATATTCGCCATGGGACGTATAACGTCTTACCAATGTTCTCCATATCTCTTCCTGTGGTTTGAATTCCTGTTCCATCATCTGATAAAATTTCGGATGGTCAATATTCAGCTGAAAAAAAGAAATTTCATATTCCGTTCCATAGCCCTGTTGTTTCTCAAACGTAATGTTTGCACCAGCATTCTCATACTCACAGCCTTCAATTTTATTTGTTTTTAAAGGCATAAATACATAACCGGTATCCAGATACTGATAGTTAAGCTTCATACTCGTATTTGCCACATAATCACTGGTTGCTTCACCGTCGTAACATTCCACCGCATACAGGGTTTCCAGCATATCCATAAAGCGCTCATTTTCATCCCCAGTAAGTTCCGTTGTCCACTCTCTGCCATTAAAGGTATCATATACCTTTCCCGTCAGATAAACATTCGTGATAAGACCGCCTTTTCCTTTGATTTCCATAATGGCTCTTTTATCCTCAAGGAAACCTCCGCCAAGTGTTCCATCCTCCGAAAAACCACTTACCGCCAGTCCAAAATCCTCCTGCCCTCTTCTGGCAAGATTCTGATAAGAAGTAATCGCTGCTTCCCGCAGATTCTGATAGGCATTCTTTACAAATGCCCAGTCGTAAGGTTCTTTCCGCATCGGCATTGCAAGCATAAGGCATAAATAAACCGCCAGAAATGGCAGTAGCCATAGCACATAACGACGATATTCATGTGCTCCCGCTTTTTTCCACCTCAGCTGCGTCGCCTCTACATAAATCCATACCAAATACCATAAAATCAGCACCACACCCACATGGCTGATTTCATACTGCATCAGCATTGCAATTATTAAGCCCACCAATAGCAAAACAGCCGCCAGCTTCTTTATGATAAAAAACTGTTCAGCTATCACTTGAAAAAGATAACAGCCTGCCACAACCAAAACCATCTGCACACAGCCATACCACGAAAGCCACTCTGCTTCCCAGAGTCCACCTCCGGTAAGCCATTCTTTATAAGAACTACAAAATGCTCCCAGTTTTTCCTTATCTGCCAATAGAAACCAGATTCCGCCTATTCCCAGAAAACATATGCCCCAAAGCAGACGCTCCCTGATTTTTGCATAATTCATGACTGCCAGAAATAAAATTCCAACTACTGCTGTTATCAGCTGCGTTATTGATAATTCTACAATTCCAAGCAACTTCCCGGTAGCAGACACACAAATCCCGCAAAGCAGACACACTGAAAAAACACGATAAATCATTCCGCTCTGAATTTTCCACATTTTCTCCATTAAAGTAACCCCTCCAGTTCTGCTTCAACAGGTACGATAATGATTCGTCTACGTGTTGTGCTGTAACTCATATAATCTTTTCCGGCTTCATTTGTTACTACATAAAGGACGATTGTTTTACCGGCAGATGCCAGCTGTTCTGTCCAGGAAAAAAGTTCTTCTGTTATCTCATGTACCACACCAATCAATATATTTGCCTGCATTAACGCTTCTGGCGATATCTGTTCCTTCGGAAAAGCTTTATTCTCTTCCGAGAAAAGAATGCGGGATGTCTGCTCATAAAACGCATCAAAATGAGTGATACCCTCTACCCTGCAGTTTCTACATCCATTCTGTTCCCAATAAGCGGTATAGGATACCTGTTTTTTCGAAAAAAACATTCCCAGGGCTAATGTCACCTCTAAAATCTGATTCTCTAAAGGCAGATACACAAAGGGGTCTTTCTCATAACGCTTCGTATCAAAAAACAGCAAAATCCCCTGCTTTTCCTCACCGATACGGTTTCTTGTCATTAATTTCTGTTCCTTTGCTGCTGCTTTCCAATGAATCTGTTTTATGGCATCTCCGGCACGATATTCCCGAAGGGTCACATCCAGCTCATTCTGCACATAATAAGCATCTCTCTGCACAAATGTCACCACATCCGGGATACTTTCTAAGCTTTCTAAATGAATTACCTGAGGATGAACCAATGCTTTTATCGTGCTTGGTAATCGGTATCGCAGCCGGAAAATTCGAAAGAAATCTGTAATCAGCACTTCTTTTACCCCGACCTCGTATTCTCCCCTGTAACGACAGACCAGATTTGTTTCAAAGGTATATCTTTCTCCCGGAAGTAGTTCAAACTCCATGTCATCGGGTATTTTCTCCACATAGGAAAGCCTTGGAAATAAACGTACACTGACACTGGTAAAACCAAAAAAATCTCCATTCTGTAAAACGAAAAAATAGGGCATTCGCTGCCCGCTTACCACTACACGGCTTCCAATCTCCTGATAAATCCGAAATCTGGCATGAACCAGACACAAATACACCAATGAAATCAGTGGTATTAACGTCACACAGAAAAATACTCCATAGCTGACTGCACCGCCATAGAAGCTGATTGCCAAAAGAGATAATAACCACAAAAGAAAAAGTATGATTCTTCGTATTCTCATCACATTTCCCTCTTTACACCGGTATCTTTACTTTATGAATCAGACTGCACAAAATATTAGCAGGATTTTCCTTGCGAAGCTTTGCCTCTGAGGTTAACACCAGTCGATGCAGCAATACCGGTTCTGCCATTTCTTTTACATCATCCGGCTTCACATAATTACGTCCTTTCATATATGCATTTGCCTGGGAAGCCCGAAGCAAAGCCAGCAATGCTCTTGGACTTGCCCCTAATAGAAAACGTTCCTCTGCTCTGGTTGCTGCCACTAAATCTTCCATATAACCAAGCACCATTTCATTTACACGGATTGCCGCCACCTCTTCACGCATTTTTAGTAAATCCTCTGCTCTGCATACTTTCTGTATGGTATCCGGTGTCTTCCCTTCAAGTACCTGTAACGCCAGCTGAAGTTCCTGCTCTCTGTCTGGATAGCCGATGGAAAGCCGCATCATAAATCTGTCCATCTGGGCTTCCGGTAGTGGATATGTACCTAAAAATTCTACCGGGTTCTGTGTGGCAATTACCATAAACGGCTGTGGTAATGGAATGCATTCTCCATCTACGGTTACTTTTCCCTCCGCCATTGCCTCCAACAAACTCGACTGTGTCTTTGGTGAAGTTCTGTTAATTTCATCCGCTAATAAAATCTGATTCATTACCACTCCGTCCCGGTGTTCAAACTCCCCTGTTTTCATATTGTAAACAGACATTCCAACGATATCTCCCGGTAATGTATCCGGCGTAAACTGGATTCGTCCAAAGCTTGCAGAAATGCTGGTTGCAAGGGTGGTAGCAAGAGTGGTTTTACCTACTCCCGGAACATCCTCTAACAATACGTGTCCTCCCGCCAAAAGACAGATTAATGTCTTTCTTACCACATCTTCTTTTCCTACAAATACTTCATTGATTCCATGCTCAACCTTATGTATCATTTCCCAATACCCCATACTATTTTTTCTTAATTATATCTAATAGTATTTCTGCCTAGCAACAAAAGTTTTAGAAAAACTTCACAATTAACCACTTTTTTACCGGTAATTTCTATGTTATTCTTGTAATGTTTGATTTTGTTAACAAAGGAGCTATTTACATATGGAAAAGAAAACGAACATAAGAGAACTGAATAATAAACAAAAGATACAATATATCTGGGATTACTACCGCTGGCCAATTGTCATTGTGATTGCCGTCATCTTCTTTTTAGGCTCGCTGATTATGCATTATGTAACCTATAAAGAACCGGCTTTAGATATCATTATGGTGAACAGTAACATGGTATATGCGGAAGAATTTCCTGAATTTGATAATTTCTATGAACTTGCCGGATTAGACCCTGTGGAAAGTCCCCTTGCCATTGATACCTCCATCTCCTTTTCCACACCGGAAAGCCCGGTTTCCGATTATTACAATACCCAGAATCTGTCCTTACGGGTAGCTGTCGGTGGAAATGATATTATCTTTGCCCCAGAAACCATTTATGACTACTATGCCGCTTCCGGCAGTTTTCTAGACTTATCTACGGCACTAAGTGAAGAAGAACTGGAAAAATATGCAGATATACTTGTTTATACCACCGACGAAGAGACCGGTGCCACCTATCCATGCGGTGTCAAACTCTCGGAAGATAACCTGTTACTGGAAAAGAATTATTACTCCAATCCATGCTGCCTTGGTCTTTTTGTAAATACCGATACAACAGAATTATCTTTGGATTTCTTTAATTATATTATGGAAAATTAGTTCTACATCAAAACTCTTTTGTATTAATATCTGTTAAAAAATGAGAGGTATCCGGCAAATCTGTAAAATAATGCAATGGCTCGCTTTCGCCAAGTAAGCCACTGCATCCCTTCAGACTTGTCAGATACCTCTTATTTATTTCATAATATCTTTGTTCTCATATTTACTTTAATACTACTACAGAATATGCCGGCATAGAAAGTGTTGTTCCTTCCAATGTCGCTGCATCTGTTCCGGTAAGAAGAACTCCTCCAATTGCAAGATTCTCTTCCACATCGACTGTCTGTGCTGCTTCAGAAATATTGAACACAAGAAGAACCTCTTCCTCTTCATAGGTTTTACGAAGTACACAAATATTTTCATTGGATAATGCTTCCTCAAAAACAACGGTACCGTGTGTAATTGCAGGATACTGATTTCTAAGAGCAATCGCCTGTTTCACAAAATGATAAATAGAATTACCATCCACCATCTGCTCTGTCAGACTTTCATATTTCATCTTTACATTATCCATATCCTTTGGACCATTACACATACCTTCTGCGGCACTATCCATAGACCAGTACATTGGAGCACGTTTATTTTCGTCCTTTCCTGCACCCTTCATTCCCAGCTCTTCACCGTAATAAAGGAATGCACTACCGGACATCAGTAAATTCATCGCCTGTCCCATTTTCGTCTGATTTGGACTGTAATCACCGGAATAATAGCCTGCTCCACGAGCCAAATCATGATTGGTATAAAACGGAGAATCAATATACTCTGCATTATAGGAAGCAAAGGCTTCCTGTACTGCCACAAGCTGCTTACCATAAGAAGATGCATTGGCGCTTCCTGCACGTTTAATCGTATTGGCAATTACACCATCACTATCTGCAAAAGAAAAATCAAAGCAGCTGGAACCACTTGCCGCATACTTTGTATAAGAAGACATATTATTCCAAACCTCAGAAACAATAAACACATCCTCTTTTTTGGCTTTTACCATATCATGGAACCATGTCAGCACTTCAATATTTTTATCATCGGAGCCTGTATAAAATTCCTTTACCGCATCCAGACGGAAACCATCTACCCCAAGCTCTAACCAGTAATCTGCCACAGCTTCAAACTCCGCACGAATGGCCTCACTGCCAAGATTTAAATCCGGCATTTCGCTCCAGAACTGTGCCTCATAATACCACTCGGTTCCACTGACTGCATAGCAGCCGCTTCCCTTTTCCTTGGAAAAATGATAGTAATCCACATATGGACACTCATTTAAATCCGGTTCTGCTCCCGCCGGAAGGCTCTGTATGTACTTATAGGCAGTCTGGAACCATTCATGCTGGGAAGAGCTGTGATTCATAACTAAGTCGATAATTACGTTAATTCCACGCTCATGGCAGGCATTCAAAAAGGTCTTAAAGTCCTCCATTGTTCCATACTCCGGATCAATGTCATAATAATCCTTTACATCATATTTATGATAAGTAGTTGACGGCATAATCGGCATCAGCCAGATTCCGTTACAACTTAAATCTGTATCCGTGGTGTCATCGCCATCATTAATATAATCTAATTTTTCTGTCAGCCCCTTTAAGTCACCAATTCCATCACCATCACTGTCATAAAAGCTGTATACAAAAACTTCATAATAAGTACGGTAATTATCATCTGTCACCTTAAGCTCATTGCTGTTATATTCCTGCATTAATGATAATGCTGTCACGCTGCTTTCATCTGCTGTTTCTGTACTGTTTAAAGCTTCTGTACTATTTTCTGTGTTAGCAGCTTCTGTTCCGACTGTGGCTTCCGTACTGTTCGAAGCCTCTGCATTACCAGCGTTTGTATTACCACATCCGGCAAACATAGAGCCTGTCAGCATACACCCTGCCAGCATTACCGCCAAAATTTTTCTCTTCATAAATTAATGTTCCTGCCTTTCCATGCTCTGCATTTTCATTTACAAAAATATCCTGCCATAAATTGACAGGATATTTTTCTCTTTTATTTTATTATCAGAATATTAACCCTTAACAGCTCCACTCATACCCTCTACATAGAATTTCTGAGTAAGGAGGAAAAGAATTGCGATTGGAATAGATACTACAACCGCTCCGGCTGCCCAACTGGTATACCATGCATCAATATACTCTTTTTCTAACATTTTCCAAAGACCGATAGATACTGTATAGTACTGCGCATCTGCTCGACAGATAACTTTCGCAAAAATAAAGTCTAACCATGGTCCCATGAAAGATGTCAAAATTGTATACACAATAATTGGTTTACTAAGTGGTACCGTAATCTTTGTAAAAATCTGCCATCTTGTAGCACCATCAATAATTGCTGCTTCATCTAAAGACTTCGGAATAGTGTCAAAGAATCCCTTTGCTACATAGAAACCTACACCGGAACCTGCAGAGAATACAACAATCAATGATAAACGAATCATACTTCCTTCGGTAAGTCCGATTACTTTTAAAATGTAATATACAGCAATCATAGACATGAAGCCTGGGAATAAACCAATAATCATCGCTACGTTCATCAGTGGCTTTCTCATTTTAAAACGCATTCTTGACATACAAAATGCAACGGAAAGCACAAATATGGATGAAATAATACATACAAAAATTGCGATAATTAATGTATTTAAAAACATCTGTGGGAAATTCAAAATGCTTACGTCTGTAAATAATTTTACATAATTATCTAATGTATAACTCTTTGGGAAGAATGTTGATACATAAGAACCTCTTTCCGCACGGAAGCTTGTTAAAACTACCCAGATAATTGGTAATACCCAGATAAAGGCTAAAATTGCCAAAATCACATGTACAAATATATTTCCAATAATTTTTCGGACTTTCGCCCCTGTCATATTTGAATTACCTGCTTTACTCATTACATGAATCCCTCCTCATCTTTGTAGGATGCTGTATTACGATATGTTACAAGTGCCACAATTGCAAGCACGATAAATGTCATAATACCAATAACTGCACCGAGATTGTAGTAGTTCTTCTCAATTGTCAGTTTATACAACCAAGTAACAAGAAGGTCTGTCTTACCTGCCGTATCACCAACACCTGTTGGGTTACCACCGGATAACAGGAAGATAACGTTAAAGTTATTTACGTTACCGGTAAACTGTGTAATCAAATATGGTGTCATTACAAATAACATATATGGCATTGTAATTTTAAAGAATGTCTGAATTGCATTCGCTCCGTCAATCTTAGCAGCTTCATAAAGCTCACCCGGAATATTCTGTAAAATACCGGTTACCTGAAGTAATGTATATGGAATACCTACCCAACAGTTAATAAGAATAACAGTTACTCTTGCCCACATTGCATTTGAGAAGAATGGCAATGCTGTATCTATCAAACCATATTTTAATAACAATGTATTTACAATACCTGTTGGCTGTAACATCGTTCTCATAATCAATAAAGAAACGAACTGTGGAACAGCAATTGTAAGTACAAAACAGAATCTCCAAAATGCTTTACAATGTGTATTCTTACGATTAATTACAATTGCAAGAATCATACCGAAGACGAAGTTAAGGAATGTTGCAAAAAATGCCCAAATTAAAGTCCATCCTAATACGGAATAGAACTGTCCTCCGATTCCGTCTCCCATATCTAAAATCTTTTTAAAATTAGCAAGACCAACCCAGTCAAATAAAACCAAATGCTCATCTACCTTGCTGTAATTTGTAAATGCCATGGAAATCATGAAAATTAACGGCAAAATGGTAAATACTAAAACACCGGTAATCGGTAATGCTAATAATAATTTATGTAAATTTTGATTGAACAAACTCTTGATGTCTTCTATAAATGTGTTAAGATGCTTACCCTGTTTTTTAAGGCACTCTGCATAATAAGCACTCTTTACTGCTTCTCTCCATACTGCAATGAAACATACTGTAACAAAAATGGTTGCAATACCATACAATAAGAGAATAAATGACTGATCGCCAGGTACATACTCATAGATACTCTTGGCTTCATTCCAAACTTTTTCCTGCTCTCTCCATCCTAATGATGGCAGCATTTTCAAACTATATACACCTGATGTTGCCATATAGAATATATATGCAACTTCCACTGCAAGGAATAATAACCCTTTTGCAAACTGTTTATGTGCAAAGTTACCAAGCCCCATAATCAGCACGGTTAACTTTGTTAATAAATTACCTTTTGTCACTGCATTTGTAACAGTATACGGACTGGCAAATTCTTTTCCCTTTTTCGCTTTCGTTTTTACATCAGCCTTTTTCACGTTGGGCCTCCTTATTTCTATTTACAAATACTAACCCTCTTATACTTCCAATCTCTACCCATTTTCACCGTTTCCGGTATTTTTCTAACTCCTAAATATCTGTACTTACATATTTATAAGATACAAAGACCTCCAGGATGCCAGTGACACCCCGGAGTCTTTTGCCTTTCGGCTATATCTATTAATTTTTTTATAGAAGGAACAAATTTAACAGTAATTCTTACTGTGCAACGTCTGTATTCATTGCTGTGTTCATTTCTTCTGTCTTTTCTGCTGCGTTGTCAGCTGTTACATCACCAGCGATGATGTTTTTACCCATGTTTTCAGCTGCTGACCAGTAGTTGCTCATAGAAGGAACTAATGGCTGCATGATAGATGTCTCTTTCATAACCTGTGTTACTGCTGTTGCAATAGCATCATCAACTGTAATGTTCATATTTGTAGGAAGAATGTTTCTCATTTCATAATGAGCTAACTGAGCTTCTTCACCTGCAAGGTAAGCTGCTAATGCCATAGATACCTGCATATTTTCTGTTGTTGGGTTAACACCGATTGCTTTAGATCCCATGAAAGATTTCATTGTACCAACGTTACCATCAACATTGATTGTAGGAAGTGCTGCAACACCCATGTTATCGCCAAGAGCTTCCTGGACAGAAGCTGCATCCCATGTACCGGAGAAGATAGCGTTTACTGTACCTTCACGTAAACCGGACATACCAGCTCCGTCAGCATCGTTGACGAAGTTTGGATTAGCTACTAAATTTACTAAATATTTTGTAACTGCTGTTGCTTTATCGCCACCGAAGTCGATACCAGCTGCTTCGTCTGTACCATCACCGAATAATGTACATCCGTTTGCTGCATAGAATGCTGCAATGTACCAAGAGTTAGATAATGGGAAAGAAACTTTTCCTTTTTCTAACATTGTTTCTAAGCTCTTAACATCTTCTTCAGAGTATACACTCTTGTCATAGTACATAAACCATGTGTTAGATGTGAATGGGAATGCTACTACTGCATCATTGTATGTAACAGATGCTGTGATAGATTCAGAGTTTGTTGTTGTAACATAATCAAGGTAAGAACCACCAAGTTCTGCTAATGCATTAGATGCTACTAAGTCAGGAATATT
>CAYMIS010000110.1:0-10799 GCA_964390485.1 uncultured Roseburia sp.
TCTCTTGCCGGATGATCCTGTGGTGTATTTAATGCAGTGAAGTTATAGTAATCTGTTTCGATTTCTGTTCCTTCATAGATTTCAAAGCCCATTCCTGCAAAAATATCAATAATCTGGTTACGAACTAAGGTAATTGGGTGTAAGTTACCTTCTTCTGTTGTTTCTGCCGGTAAAGAAATATCAATCTTTTCGGATTCATATCTTGCCTGTAATTCTTTTGCTTTCATTTTCACATCAAGCTCACCTAAAAAGCCTAATGCCCATTCCTTTAATTCATTTACGCCTTTACCGTAAGCTGCTTTTTCTTCTGGTGGGATGTTCTTCATTTCTCTCATTAAAAGACCAATTTTACCTGTCTTTCCATCTAAGAATTTCTTTTTGAATTCATACACTTCTTTGGATGAATTCAGTTCATCAGCGCCAGCAATAATTTCCTGCTTGATTTGTTCTAAGTTTGCGTTCATCTCTTTCTCCTTTATCTTTATATTCTCATTTATACGCATCTGTGCCCAAGTGCTTTTTGTTCTACAGAAAAGTTTTGGCATTTCCTACAGAATAAAAAAGAATCTCGCTTGCGAGATTCTCGCGCTAACGCGCGGTCACGCAGTGACATCTACCTTTTGCGCGTTATGCGCATCCTTGCGGAGCTTTTTTGCTATATAGCAAAAAAGCCCCTTGCATAAAATGCAAGGGACGAATAATATCCGCGGTACCACCCTGATTCTTTCTCCTAATCTCTTAGTCGAAAACACTCAAAAATACTTAACGCGTATTAACGTCATCTGCTACTAATCCTTCACAGATACAGCTCCTGTGTGAAATTCGATTCCTATCTTACCTTAAGCAGGCTTTCAGCCGATGACCTGCTCTCTCTGAAAAAAGTATAGTTCACTACTAATCAGCAAAACCTTCTACTGATTTGCACATTCTTAGCCTTTGTTTTATTCCATATGTTTGCAGATAGTGGATTTTATCACAGCCACAAATCTTTTCTGATTTTACCACAGGATTTTTGAAACATCAACCTTTTTTAAAGAAAAATATCTTTGTATTTCCCTCTTTCTGCTTTATAAACCAATATCAAAACACCTGACATTCGTCCACATACGATTGATTCTTGCATTCTCCTCAGTATCAAAATAATCCATAACGACACAGCGGTCTACTACTTCTTTTGTCGGATACTGGGCGAACAGCTGGCGTGTGGTCTGTTCTGCTGTCGTTACTACCGAATAATCCGGATTTCCTTCTTCACCAAAGAAATAACCAATGGGATATTCTACGGTATTTTCCTCATCCTCTGCACCATAAGCCCAGTTAATGTACTGATAAATCATATCACTTTCGCCACCGGAAATTACGGAAGTATAACCAATATACATCATGTTACGAATGGCATTATCTGGTCTTGACACAAAATTAACAAAAGCCTCTGCCGCCAGCTTTTTATCAGCATCTCCGGCTATTCCTGACTTCATCATACACCAGCCGTCAAACCAGAGATTTGTTCCTTCTTCCGGTGCAGAATAACAAAGTGTCACACCATCCTCCTCCGCCTGGTCCATGGTATAAACCGCATCCCCAGACCACTGCTGATTTGCAACAACTTTTCCGGTTACCATATCTGCCTTACCACTGTCTGTTTCAAAGGAGTATACATTATCTTTAATTTCGCTTAAAATACCTTCCACCGCATCAACACTTTCCTCATCTGTGGTGTTTAAGGTACTGCTTAATTTTTTATTATAATCCAGGCTATTTACAAAAGAAGACTCTGTAATATCAGCCTCTTTATAGATACTGATTCCTGCAAAATACGCATCTCGAACGCTGTCCTTAATGGTTATTCGCTTTTTATATTTATCTGATAAAAGCAGGCTCCAGTGAGCAGCCTCTTCTTCCGCTACCACTTCCGGATTATAGACAATTCCAAGGGTCCCCCACATATAACCAGCCGCATATTGGCTTAAGGGCTTATTATCGATGGCGAGATTATCATAAACCTCTGAGATGTAAGAAGACACTCCTTTTGCATAATAATTTTCCGCTGCCCCTTCATCAAAAAATTCTTCTGAATAGGGCTCCAGTAAATCCTCAGCTATCATCTTCATAATCATATATTCCGACGGACAGACCAAATCATAGGTATCTCCCATTGTCATCTGGTTGTAAAGTTCTTCATTTGTTCCAAAGGTAGAATATTCCACTCTTACCTTTTTTCCGTAGGTCTCGTAAAACCAGGTTTCAAACTCTTCTACTATTCCATTTTCCGAAAAAACTACCGTACCATTCGAAAGTTCAATGGCATCCTCTTCTTCCCAGTCACCTTCGTCGATATATTCCTCCCAATTGCTTACCCGCAATACAATAACATCTTCCTCTTTTTCACCACAGCCTATAACCTGTGCCGCAAAAAAAATGCCAAACAGCAGCGGCAGCACTGCTTTACCAATCTTATGTTTTTTTCTCATCATTTCTCCTCTTTTTTCGGCATCCAGTTCATCCCTGCTGTAATTGCCACAACAAGCACAAAAATAATCGTAGAAAGCCCCCACAACGCTGTCTTAATTTCTGTCTGGGCACCCTTTGTAGCATTAACAACATAAGTACTAATCGTGTCAAAGGTTGCCGGCTTTGTATAGGTGGAAATAAAATAGTCATCCAAAGACAGGGTAATCGCTGTCATAAATCCCGAAAAAATTCCCGGAATAATCTGTGGAATAATTACCCGAAAAAGTGCCTGTTTTGCCGTACAGCCCAAATCAAGAGCAGCCTCATAAAGCTGATGATCCATCTGTTTTAATCTTGGAAGCACCGACAAATATACAAAAGGTGTACAAAGCGTCATTTGTCCAATCACCAGAGGAATAAATGTTTCCTTTTTAATCTTAAAAAAAGCAATCATTAAAATGCAAAGAGAAAATCCTGTCACAACGTCTGCATTAATGACAGGAATCTGATTTGCCATTTCGACTCCATTTCGAATTGTTTTTTTTGAATAAAATGCTCCAATTGCTCCAATTGTTCCCAGAATTGTCGACAATAGCGCAACTCCTACTGCAAGACTAATTGTTCCCAGAATCATTTGCAGTAATTCCGGTGTCGTAAATAAGGTTTCATAATTATGTAATGAAAACCCACGTATTGAACCAATCATTGTTGAATCGGTAAAGCTATATACCGCCAGAATCAGAATCGGTGCATATAAAAATAATAAAACAAGCCAAATCCACATGCTTTGTAGAAATTTTTTCATAATGTATTTTTACCTCTAATGTAACATACTAACCTTTGTTTCCTGCTCTCCTTCTGTCAGTTTTCCAGACAGGAAAGTAACCAGACAAATAATCAATAGAAGAACAAGAGAAATCACAGAACCATTGTGCCAGTCATAAGCACTAAAATAGCTTCCGATTAAGCTTCCCATAATGTAGGTGCTATTATATACCATATCCAGTACAACATAATTCGTCATTGCCGGCAGAAAAACCATAGTAATACCACTGACAATTCCAGGAATGGATAGTGGAAGTACCACTTTCATCATAACCTGCAGCCTGCTTGCCCCTAAATCGGATGCTGCTTCCAAGTAACAGTTGTCTAATTTTACCAGCGTGTTATATAAAGGCATTATCATAAAAGGCAGAAAATCATATACCATACAAAGCACCGTATTAAAAAAGGGGTAATAAGCAAGATTTCCTTCAAAAAAAGTCAAAATCTCTTTTAATGCAGTAATTCGCAGAGTAAAGTTAATCCACATTGGCAGAACAAACAGCATCAGTATGGTATGACTCTTCTTAAAAATTTTACTTTTCGCCAGAATATATGCCACCGGATATGCCAGAATCAAACAAAATAATGTCGTCAAAAAAGCAATTGCAACACTATAAATAAGTGTTCCGATGGTTTTCCCATTCTTAAAAAAATGAATAAAATTTTCAAAGGATATTTCACCGTTTGCATCCGTAAATGCATAGGAAATTACCACAAAAAGCGGAAATATAACAAAGAGCACAAGAAAAACAGCATAGGGTATGGCCAAGGCTCTTTTTGATAATCCTGTATTTTTCATATTACAACTATATCCTTCCATTTACCTGCCTTACAAGCAGTTCTCGTTTGCAGGTACAAATTTATGAATTAAGAATCCGATAGGTCACCTTATCCTTTGGAATTAAAATTCCGACAAAGTCTTCCTGATTCCATAAATCCTCATCATTTACATAATAATCCTCTTCTGATTTACTACGGACGGTATAAATATAATGGTCGTCCACATAAATAAAAGAAATAATATTACCGGTAACGACACCCTCTTCTGCGTCATCGGTAAGCTTAATATCCTCCGGTGCAAAGGAGGCTTCAATCTGTACACCTTCCGTTATAATTTCATTACCGGAAGCATCCACAACAACACCGGCTTTCACTCTTGCATCTTCAAAAATCTGCGTCGGCTCCACATACCATGAAAAATCATCGAATTCCACATAAAGACCTTTCCCCTCATGGAATCCGCCAAGAGTCCCCTTATAGTGGTTAATACTGCTGTCATATCGGATAATATGAATATTATCCGGTGCAATGCGCATTCCCACCTTAGTTCCCGGTTCATAATGCTTTAAGCTGTTTGCTTCGATTTCATTTTTGCCGGATAAAACGACAACATTATAAAAGGTTCCTTTAAAGTCAGAGGACAATACTTCTCCCGTAATCTGTCCATTTTTCTCATCCGTAATTTCGATGTCCTCCGGACGTATAATGGCATCAATGACTGTTCCCATCTCATAATCATCGACACATGGAAATTCCGCTCCACAGAAAAATGCTCTTCTCGCACTTGTCATACGGCCATGAAAAATATTACTTTCTCCGATAAAGTCCGCAACAAACAGATTACTTGGTTCATTGTAAATTTCTTCCGGTGTTCCAATCTGCTGAATTACACCGTCTGCCATAACTACAATCTTATCTGACATGGTCAGGGCTTCTTCCTGGTCGTGGGTTACAAAAATAAAAGTAATTCCAAGCCTCTTATGCATATTTTTTAACTCAATCTGCATCTCCTTACGCATTTTATAATCTAATGCACTTAAGGATTCATCTAACAATAATACTTCCGGTTCATTTACAATTGCCCGTGCAATTGCAATTCTCTGCTGCTGACCACCGGAAAGCGTATGTATACTTCTTTTTTCAAAGCCCTCTAAATCAACCAGTTCCAATACTTCCCGAACTTTTTTATCCTGTTCTGCCTTGGACATCTTTTTCAGTTTTAATCCAAAAGCAACATTATCATAAACATTCAAATGTGGGAAAAGGGCGTATTTCTGAAAAACTGTATTAATCGGACGCTGATTCGGGGGCAGCTTTGTAATATCCACTCCATCTAACAGAATCTGTCCCTCGGTAGGTGCATCAAAACCACCCAGAATTCTTAACATTGTCGTCTTTCCACAGCCGGAAGGTCCCAAAAAGGTTACAAATTCTCCTTTTTGGATTTCCAGATTAAAATCCTCTACCACCAGAGTATCTTCATCATAGATTTTCTTTATATGCTTAAATTCAATCAGAATATCCTTTTCTTTTCCCATTATTTTTACTGCCTTTCGTATTTATCTCTTTTGCATTTTATATTATCCCAAGGAAGTTTTCAATCCCATCTATTTCCTATTTTGCATATTTTTGTAAAAAAATTAATAAATAATAGGTTATTTTGTAATTTTATACATTTAAGAATTTTTTAGTAAAAGCCTATTTCCGTTCCCGCTTTAACCATCTTCTGAAATGCTCATTAAATACCACATTTATCTCAGCACATAGCATCATAATATACATACAAAAATACAGCCACAACATAATCAAAACAATAGTTGTCAGGCTTCCATACATGGAAAATCCATTAAAATAGTCCACATACACGGACAACCCAAAGGAAAAAACATACCATGCCACAGCACAAAGAACAGCTCCCGGCAATTGACCCTGAAACTCTAGTTTTTTACTGGGAAGCTTTGTAAAAATAACATCAAAAAACACTACTAATAACACAAATATTAATACCCCTTTGAAATTTGCAAGAATTGCTACAACCCCTGACAATAGCGGGATATACTGAGTTGCCAGCATATGCAGTGAATTTCCAAAGACAAGTACTAATAATGTGAAAATTATCGCAAACAAAAATATCATTGTATAAATAATTGCCCAAAAACGAAGAACAAACCAGTTTCTGTTTTCTTCCAAATCATTTACTGCATTTAATCCATCGGTCATGTAATGAATGCCCTTTGATGCTGACCAGACAGCCACAATAGCCGTTATCGAAGTCACACCAAAGGAACGGTTATAGACTTCTTCTGTAATTGAAATTAAAAAGGGGGAAACATATTCCGGCAATGTTTTTTGAAAAATTTGCATCAAAGTGCTTTCCGTAATTGGTGTATAACGAAGCAGCGAAGAAAACATCATCAAAAAAGGGATTGCTGAAAGGATAACAAAAAATGCCGATTGAGCAGAATATGCATTAATTTTATCTTTTTTACATTTTTTTGCAAAAATCATTATATTTCCAACTACTCGTATCAGCATTTACTGCCTCCTTTCTATTTCCAGTCACCTTAATTTAACTTAATCATTATGTTTCATATTCGCTCTAAATCAAAAAGATTATTCCATCTCCCAGATATCTTCGATTTTAATATCCTGATAAAAGAAATTTAGAATTTCTTCGAAGTTTTTTCCATCCTTTGCCATACCATTTGCACCATTCTGACTCATTCCAAGACCATGACCATAACCGCCTCCCAGCAAACGATAAGTTCCGTCTTCTAACTTTTCCACGGTACAGCAGGCACTTGGCAAAAGGGACATATGATCCGATTCACTTCCGTCTGCATAAATTATTTTTTCTAATCCACTGCAAAGTACCTTACGGATATTATACTCACTTTTCACTTCGACATATCCATTTTCATATTGAATGCCAAGTGTCAATATGGTCCCGGCACTGCTCCGTTTTTTTACAAAAAGACTTTTTATATCACCAAAGCCTTCTAAGCTTTCTACTTTATTTTTACCACCAGTTTCATAATATATCACATTGTCTGCAGAAATACTTCTTCTATTTTCTAAAATTTCATTGATTTCCTTTGTTTTATCACGATAATCTGCCTTTATCTCCCAACGATAGAACTTTACATCACTGTCATACCCTGACACCTCTGATTTAATATATTCCTTAAAGCCCTCTTCTGTTGACAAATCACATTCGCTTTTTTCTTTGTTTAAACAGTTATTTTTTAGATATCCGTAACCTGCATTATCCGTCACGTTCCATACAGCCGCTGTATCTGTATACCCCATCGATGTGGAAAAATAATATGCCTCAATCACATCTCCTTCATAGGTCATTACCTTTCCGGCAGTTTCCTCTACAGCCTTCACAGATGCTTCACTTTCCGGCACCTTATTATAAACCTGATAAGAAGTACTATCGTTAATATGGGCTCCATATGCTGCCAAATCTGCCCGCATCAGCTGAATATAAGCATAGCTTCTCGCACAGACTGCCTGGGCTTTTAAAGCTTCCGGTGCATAGCTTGAGGGCATTTCACTTGGCACAACCGCACACAGATACGTCTCAAAAGGCACACTATTAACTACGGTATAGCCTTCTTTTAAAAGTCGAACCTCCATTCTGCCCCTGTACCCATTTGACAAATTATTTCCATCCTTGTCACAAAGATATATCTTTCCATTATCATTGGCTGCCTTTATCGATAAGGTAGCATTGTTATCAGAAATATATGACTCTGCAGAAATCAGGGTATCTGATTTTATTTTTTCCTCTATGGTTCCACAGCTTACCACTGCTTCTGTATCACATTTAAGATACACCTCTTTACGGAACTTGGTGCCATCCTCTGCCAAAAGAAGCACACGAATATCTATAATGGATGCAGGACTTTTTATAAGAATTGCGCAGACCTCTTCTCCACCAATTACATATTCTACCTCCATATTCCCCAGTACAACATCTGAAACAGACTTCTCAATTACCTCACCATAAACCTGATAAACCGGAATTTTTCCACTATGGCCAATCCTTCCATATCCATCAATTTCGATTGTTTTTTCATCATAGGACAATAAATTCCCTTCGATACAGTCCTGTTTCTGCCGGATTGTATCTAAAACGCCCTCCACCAGCACCAAATCACATACTCCCGCTGAAAAATCTGCGCCGTTTCCTTCTATTGGAAGCTGATAGGAATCCCCATGAAATAGAAATTCCACCTCTCCCTGCCGTCCTCCGGTTAAATAAGCATTTGAAATGCTGCATTTCTCCTTTGACACACCATAAATTCCAACGCAGGTTTCTTCTATATAAAATAATTCATAGGCTTTCCACTGCTCAAAAAAAGAGGCCGGAAGCGTTGTATAGATATCCTCTTCACTCGTAAAAAGAACATTTCCTTTTTCTGCCTCCATACTTCCAAGAATTAAGGCTGTATGCTTTGTTACCTTCTTATTCGTATCCAACAAATCCAGCATCTGTACATATACTTCATTCCATTGACCTCTTGTCACGGCATTTTGCAGCAGCCCCTCCGGAAGTTCTATATATTCCCTTACACCAAGCTGTAACAATATCTGTTCTAACATAGATACTGTCAGGTAATCCTTATGATATGCAGAAAAAAAGGCATCCCATTCCTTTTCTCCATACACCGAAAAGCTCAATTCTGTCTTTATTTCATTAAGAGGAACACAATCCTCTGAATATGTATTTGTATTGTAGACCCGGTTTTCTCTGCTCCCAAGCACAATTACAATCATCACCACCAACAATACAACAATGATTGCCAGACAACCTTTTATTGATATTTTTTTCATATCTTCACTTCCATTTTCACAAATTCCTATGAATCAAAAAGAGTCCCGCTTGCGGAACTCTTTTCTTATCATTCGTAAATATTTATCTTTTGTACTTTCATAAATCTTACGTATCTTATTCGCTACCTAAAGTACCTTGTCCTTTGTAAAAGGAATTAAAAACAACTCTTCTGTGCCTTAGAATCTCTCGTATCTTAACATCTTTCGTACCTAAAAATCTAATAACCATTATCTTCCGTATCTTAAATCTTTCGTACTCAAAAATCTTCTGTATCTTAAAATTCTCTCGTATTTCAAAGTTCTTCTGTACTCTAGCATTCTTTCGTAATACCCAAAATGCCGTTTCCTACGTTTTTGACGCCTAGCCTGAGCTAGGTGGGTAACCGCAATCAACTTTCTGCCTTCCACTGCTCGCGTACGCGAAGGTACTGATGGCCTGACATCCGGTTAAATATATAGGAATCCCATAAAAGTAAATGTAGGTTCAAAAATGTAGGGTGTCGTACATCCCAGGCCTTTTTGATGATTTAATTATACTTTAATATGCCCGGTTTCACAAGTAAAAATTATTGCTTGTATCATGAAAAATCTTGGTTATTTTTGTACAATTTTCTATGTATTTTTTACTTGACAAAAAATTTGCATATTACCTCTTTAATTACCTGATGGAAAAAATGGTCTTAAGGTATTTGCCATCTGATAAATCGGCATACTCTGAATCCAGATTTTACCCGGTCCGCTTACTACTGTATTGAAGATACCTTCACCACCAAACAGCATATTTTTAATACCCGGAACAGTCTTTACTTCCACTCTGCAGGATGCAGTCATTGCTGCGAGATATCCGGTATCAATTACCATCTGCTGTCCCGGTGCTAATTCATATTCTTTTACATAACCATCATATTCCAAAAATGCAATACCATTTCCTGAAAGTTTCTGCATGATAAAGCCTTCACCACCGAAAAAACCACTTCCAATTTTCTGCTGGAAAAATACGGAAAGATCTACTCCGGCTGTTGCTGCGAGAAATGCTGATTTCTGAGCAACAATTTCCTGCCCCGGTCCAATTTCAAATGCCTTGATAGAACCCGGAAAGCTGGAAGCAAAGGCAATCATTCCATTTCCCCCCATTGCTGTATATCTGTTTAAGAAAAGACTTTCGCCAGAAAGTGCTCTTCCAAACATTTTACCAATTCCACCTCCGGAAGTTGTTTCCATGTTCATGTTCGGTGACATCCATGACATCGCACCGCTTTCTGTAATCATTGTTTCACCATTTTCCAGTTCGCAAATTACTACCGGCAATGGTTCGCCTTCAATTGAATAACGCATAATACTCCTCCTACTATATCTTTTTTTGTTGCACACCCATGATGCGTTCATAAATCCCCACATATGTATGGTTGATTACAACCATTTTTAATTATAATGAATTCATAGTGCTTATGCAACAGAATTGTAAATTTGTTAGTATAAGTGAAAAAACAGACCTTTTGACTCCCTAATCTTTAATAATAAAAGCCGCATCCGGCAAAACGGATACGGCTTTTATTATTTATCTCGTAAGCTATTACTTACTATTTCTTATAAAGAAGCTACTTCATCAACAAGTTTCTTTAATGCTGCTAAAGCTTCATCTGGAAGTTTATCATATCCTTCCTTCTTAACTGCGAAGTCAGCTACTGCATCTACACGGTTCTGCATAGCACCCTTTAATGCAGCTACATAATCAGCATCCTTTAAGTTTGGAGTAAAGTCTGCTGTCTTACCAGACCAGTCATTCATGATTTCGATATCTTCGAATGGTCCCCACTGCTCAAATTTAGCTTTTCCTTCAACGATTGTTTCAAGAATTCCTAATGTATCTGCCGGTTTACACTTAGTTCCCATGAAGTCAC
>CAYMIS010000111.1:0-10711 GCA_964390485.1 uncultured Roseburia sp.
TCATATAAATGATATTTCAATATGAAAGATTTTTCATATTTTTTATAAAATCCGAAATAAATATTTTTACAGGTATATTCTAACAACAGGTTATCTAACAGCTTATGCTGGGACTCTGTCAATTTTTCCTGTTCAGAATAATATTTCATCAAACCAAGTCTGCAGGCATCATTCAATTCCTGTTCTTCCAGCAGTCGCTCTTCTATCTGTAAAAATACCTGCTGTGCCACCAGCATATCATTCATCAGATAATAATGGGAAAAATAAGACAAATATGCCATACATACCAGTTCTCTTCCTCCACCGGAATAGTAACTGTCATAAATATCATCTATACAGTCCACATAATCCGTTGAGTAAAGCATCTGGGTAATAATGCGTTCCTCCAAATCAAACGTATCGATTTCAAATTTACCTGCCGCTTTCCAGATGTTTGCCATATGCTTTGTAGGCCCCTGATAAAACTTACACAAATAAATTAACATCACATCATTATATTTCCCTGTGAAAAAGGTGGTCTCTGCAAAGCCCAGCAGAAAATCATCCTCTTCAAATCCACAGCGGGTAATTTCATAGCTGCATAATGCAACCCGGGCTGCACTTCCTAATTTATCATATCCATACTGCTCTACCTGATAATATGCTTCTTCATAAAGATGCAGTTCCGTCAAAAGCTCTATCAATAAAATTCTGCTTTTTGCAGAAATGCGGCCAAAATCTGCTTTTTTCAAGTACTGCTCCATACTTTCATCCTGATGCCTGCTGGTATAATAGGCAATAGCCGCCGGCAGCAATTCCGCCCGATAGGCATCCGAAAGCTCCGTTGATAACAAAACAATCGGAAAATAATCCTGCTGTTTGTCAATAAATTCCGGATAATGCTCCATGGCAGCATAAAACTGTACAAGATAGGGAAGTTCATCCGATGCCAGTTCCAGACATCGTTTCATATACTTCTCCGGCATCAAAAGAGCCTCATCCTGATAAAAGCACTTCTGGGCATAACAGTTTCCATAAGTATCCACAAGTACAATACAATACTCCTTTGAATACGCCTGAAAATATGCTGTCTGGTTTACAAACTTTACTATCTGACATTGCTTAAACTGTTTTTGTATAATAACGGCCTTTACCATTTTTTTATCCGGACAGGTTAATCTATGTGTAAATAAGATACCTGACAGACGATGCGCTAATTCTTCATTTAAAATACCATGCTGCAGCATATCATCATAAATTACCGCCAGATTATCATCCATTCTGCCCGCCTCTATCTGTTCCATCGCAAACTGCTCTATCGTTCTGCGATATCTGTGATATACCTCCGGCTGCTTTTCTTTTCCTGCAATTATATTGACATAAAGAACTGCCAGCTGGCGGTAAGACAGATTGTTATGGTACTGGAAATACATCTGTATCACCTTCGGTACAGAACCAATTTCCGCAGGGTTTAATGACAGCAGAAATGCCTCATACAAATTGGTAATACGAATCTCATGTTCGATACCAAGCTGATACCATTTATGGTATTCCTTTGTAAACTTCTGCCCTTTTATCAGATAAGAACAGATTGCAGAAATCATTTCATCGGAAGGACTTATTTCATAACAGCTGCATAAAATATGATAGATTTGTGCTTCATATTCCCGCTGTCCTGCCAGAATATTTAAAACCTGCAAAGCAATATCCTTCGTAATCGCATTTTGCTTTCTTGCCCAATTTAAAACTTTAATTTCAAACTTATTAAGTTTCACTAAAAGATAAGGGTCCTGCCAGATTAAATAATAGGCTTCCAAATAAAAATATGGAGAATCATTTCCCTTCGCAATCCACTGTTCAATTGCCTTTAATCTTCTTGCACCATTCTGATAATAATCCTCCTTCACAAAAAGAAGAATCCAAAACAGCAGCGAACTTTTGGGATGACGGTGAAACAATTCCTCTATTTCAGCAGTCAGGCGGTCCACATAAGAAGCTTCCCGCTCCATTAAAGTACATAAATACAAATAGTAGCCCCATACCGGGGTTGTCCGGTCAATGCACTCCCTTTTAAAATCCTCTAATATCCAGCTGGCTTCCTGTCTTTGTCTGTTAATTATATATGCCTGAGCCTTCATCAGATTATATAAATCTTCCTGAGGTCCTATCATAATAAGATGATCCAAAATCCCAATCGACTGTTTTGCCCAGGCTCCGGTTACAATCTTTTTCAGACGATAATCCATATAAAGCTGCATCAGTTTTGTTCTGCCTTCCTGTATTTCCCGACGAACAGAAACCTTCTGCTCTGCTAACTTAATATCGGAAGTTGCCATCACTCTTGTTTCTAATACACCGCCCGGATATTCGAAGGTGAGCCTGCCATAATTCTTACCTGCATGTAATTTTTCTTTATCAATATAATATTCAAAAAAGCAGGTGCTTCCTATAAAGTCCTCTGATTCAATACAATTTTGAGAAGGAATTAAAAACTCCGCATCCGAGGATACCCTGATTGCAACATAACCCCACTGATTCTTCTTTAGTTCAATCTGTTCTTTTTGGGATGCTAAAACCTCATAAAATTCCTGCTCATCTTCTTCTAAGGAAATCTGAATCGGCTTCTTATATGCTATTGCCACCAGATATTCTTCTAATTTCTGCTCCGAAGGTACTTCCATACGGATTCCATCATATAGTAAACGTTCCTTCACTTCCGTTGGTTTTATAATATTTGGAAAATTATTAGAATAAAACAGACGATAAGCCTCCTCATAACTTTCCTTTGTAAATCTTGTAAAATCTGTCAGATTTTTGATTTTTCCAATGGATGTATCCGCATAAAGCTTAGAAATGGACGCAACAAAAGAAAGGTTATATTCTCCCTGATTACAGACAATGAAAAAATCACCCTTTTGAATATCACCTTCCATTAAGCCTTCACTATGAAATTGATACCGAATCCTTACTTCCTCTCCCGTAAACTGTGGAGTCAGACATTCCATTCGTGGATTGGACGAATAAACAATGCCCCTCATTTTTACATGATTCACACTGGTAATTGTAAATTCACCAGTTACATCTCTGCCCTCTAACACCTCAAGTTCAATCTTTGCAGAAGATAAGGAAAGCTTTGGTCTGGTATGTTCGAATTTACCACTTGCAAGCTGTTTGATTCTTTTACGCAATTCGACACCTGCTTTTCACTTTCTTTACCGGATTTCCATTGCATTTTTACGAACAATGACTATAATAAATTATAAACTAATTTGGAGGAGTAATCAATGATAAAACACAAAGACCACTTTCACGGAAGTGATTTAGAAAAAATAGAAGCATTCTATGGAATTAAAAAAGAAGAAATTATCAGTTTCTCAGCAAACGTAAATCCCCTTGGAGTTTCTCCGCTCTTACGCAGTACCCTTGCAGAAAAGCTGGATGCCATTACCAGCTACCCGGACAGAGAATATACTTCCCTGCGTAAATGTATTGCAGATTACTGTGGTACTGATTACGAAAATGTCATCGTAGGAAATGGCTCCACCGAGCTTATTTCCCTGTTTATTCAGATTGAACATCCAAAGAAAGCCATGATTATCGGCCCAACCTATTCTGAATATGAGCGTGAAATTGCCTTAGGCGGTGGTACAACCCTTTATTATTCCTTAAAGGAAAAAGATGATTTCAAATTAAATGTAGAGGACTTTATCTCCCACTTAAACGAAGATATTGACCTTTTAGTTATCTGTAATCCAAATAATCCAACTTCTTCCTGCATCACAAGAAAGGACATGCGCCACATTTTAGATGCCTGCAAAGAATATGATATTTATGTAATGGTAGACGAAACTTATGTCGAATTCGCCGAAAATATGGAAGAGATTGATTCTGTTCCACTGACCTATTACTATAACAACATTATTATTTTACGTGGCACCTCCAAATTTTTTGCTGCTCCGGGCCTTCGCCTTGGCTATGCGATTACCGGAAACCACGATTTAATCAAAGAAATTAATGTCAGAAAAAATCCATGGACCATTAACTCCCTTGCTGTAATTGCCGGAGAAACCATGTTTCATGACACAGATTACATCAACGCAACAAGAGATTTAATCTGTGCTGAGCGGAAACGCTGCTATGAAGCATTACAGGCATCTGCAGATTTTAAAGTATATGCTCCAAGTGGAAATTTCCTGCTGGCCCGCATTTTACGGGAGGATATTACATCTGAGGACTTATTTGACCGCACCATCCGGGAAAAGATGATGATTCGTGACTGCTCTACCTTCCCATTTTTAGATAACAAATATATCCGCTTCTGCTTTATGAACCCGGAGGATAACAGCAGACTGCTAGAATGTCTGTTACGAAAATGAAAAATAGGGACGTAGCCTAAATTTCAAAATCTAGGGACGCAGCCTAAATTTCAAAATTACATTTTTATAAACAAAACAGGAGAATCTGTCTATAAAACAAATTCTCCTGTTTTTATTTACTTCTATTAATCAAGTTCCGGTATTTTTTTGGAACAAGCTACCGCTAATGCTCCTGGTCCAATATGACAGGATACGCTTAAAGAAAGTGGATTCAACACTATCTCCATTCCCGGAAAAGCTTCCTGTACTTCTACCTTAAAGGCTTCTGCTGTTTCTAAATCAAAAGTATATGCCATCTCAAGATGCATATTTTTTCCTTCCGGGTCATTGAAACGATTGGCAAAATCATTTTTCATCGCCTCAATCATCATGCCTTTTGCCTGCTTTACAGTTCTCGCTTTCGCAAAAGCATCCAGTTTCTCTCCCTGAATCTGAAGCACCGGCTTTAGTTTTAAAAGCGTTCCAAGGGCTGCCGCCGCAGGAGTAATTCTTCCACCTTTTTTGAGGTAATGTAATGTATCAACCATGATATAAATAGAGGATTCCATTTTATCACGCTCTAAAATATTTTTAATATCCTCTGCCGAAAATCCTTTTTCTGCTAATGCGATTGCATCTAAAACAGACTGACGCTGTGTTACGGAAATACGCTGGTTATTCACCACCTGAACTTTTCCGTCATAATCCTGTGCTAACATATGGGCTGTCTCACAGGAGCTGCTAAGACCGGAAGACATTGGAATATGAACAATTTCATCATATTCTTTTAAAAGCTTGTCCCATGTGTCAGTTACATTTCCCACTAACGGCATAGAAGTTGTAATATCTGCATTTTCAGATAACAGTTTATAAAAATCTTCCTGCGTCAAATCGATATCTTCGTATAATGTTTTTTCATTGATAAAAAATGGCATTGGCAGAACAGTAATCCCTAATGCTTTTGCTTCTGCCTGGGTAATTCCGCTATTACTGTCTGATACAATTGCTACTTTACTCATTCTTGTATTCAATTCCTTCCTATAATGTCTGTGAACGTTCTTTAATATTTTTCTGGAAATTAATTACTTCGTGTTCATATTCCTGATTCATATATTCTGAACGAATCATAAAATCTGCGGATGCACGGTTATTTGCGATTGGAATATCGTAAACCTGGGCAATACGAAGCAGTGCTTTTACATCCGGGTCATGTGGCTGTGCAGTAAGGGGATCTGAGAAGAATACGATAAAATCTACCTTTCCCTCTACAATTTTGGCACCAATCTGCTGGTCACCACCAAGAGGACCACTGTTATAGCCTCTGACCGGAAGACTCGTATGGTCTGTAATCATGCGGGCAGTTGTACCTGTTCCACAAAGAAAATGGTTCTTTAAAATTTCTTTATTTTCTTCACACCACTGAATCAAATCATGTTTCTTATTATCATGTGCAATTAATGCAATATTTTTTTGTTTCCCAATTGTTAAAGTAATGAAATTACTCTCCATAACTTTTCTCCTTTATCTATTTCCTTTATCCTGTCCTGTTTTGTGTCATTTCACACACTATGATGCATTATAACATAAGATTATCCATTCTTCCACAAAAAAATAAGACTGCGTTACAGTCTTACTTTTCCATCCATATACATTTTAATAAAAGCAGTATCCCTTATCATCCAAGGATCTTTCTCAATTAAAATGTTACGGTTATATATCTCTTGTGGAGTTGCCCATTCCAAGACAAATCCCTTTTTTTGTTCACTTTCTGTCAATTGTATCGGTACGGTTTCTTCCTTAACTTCACAATAATAAAACAAAGAATGACAGATATATTTTTGTTTTTTATCAAATATATCTCTTCTCACTTCCAGAATCTCACCTATCTCACGAACAGATTCTTCTTTTACCAAAAGACCAGTCTCTTCTCTGACTTCCCGAATCAGAGTCTCAATATATGACTCTCCCGGCTCCTGACCGCCCCCAGGAATCTTATATTCGCCATCCTTACTACGCTGCATGGCAATTTTCCCATTCTGTATGATAATTCCGCGTATAGAAAACTTTTCTAATACTCTGGTTGTATCTCCATAATTCTTTCCATCAAATGTAGCAAGTATTTCCATCTTCAACCTTCTTTCAGTAAAATCAATGAAATATTGTCTAATTTTTTGAAAATTATATCATACAACCCTTATATTTACAATATTCTTTCGAATTTTTCTTAACATCTACAGCGTTTCATTCATACTGCCTGTCCGATATCCTGTCAAATCCATAGTCACATAAGAAAAACCATACTCCAAAAATGACTTTACAATCCTTTCCCGATTCTCTTTTTCCATCAGTTTTTCAAATTCCTCCGGCAGCACTTCTATTCTCGCCATATTACCATGCATCCGTACACGAAACTGGGCAAAGCCCATTTTGCGCAGTAATTCCTCTGCCTGCTCTACCATAAAAAGCTTTTCTTTTGTAATCGTCTCTCCATATACAAATCTTGAAGCAAGACAGGCGAAGGAGGGTTTACTCCATGTAGGAAGTTCCAAAGCTTTGGATAATTCTCTGATTTCGTTTTTATATAATTCCGCCTGCCGCAATGGACTTAAAATCCCAAGTTCCTTTACCGCCTGCATTCCCGGACGATAATCTCCCATATCATCCATATTTGACCCCTCTGCTATATAGGAAATCCCTTCCTTTTTTACTGCTTCCATCATCTGTAAAAACAACGCCTTTTTGCAAAGATAACAACGGTTCTTCGGATTTTCTTTAAATCCCTCTATCTGCATCTCGTTGCAGAAAACAAGAAGCTGACGGATTCCTTCTTTTTCACAAAAAGCTTTTGTTTCTTCTATTTCTCGCATCGGAAAGGTACCGGAAACTGCGGTTACTGCCACTGCTTTACCTCCAAGCACTTCCTTTGCTACTTTTAACAGATAGGTTGAGTCTACGCCGCCGGAAAAAGCAATTGCAATGCTGCCTAAGTCTTTTATGTATTGTTTTAATTTCTCCTCCTTTCTTTTCCCTAGCGATTGATTATATAACATTTCATTTTGCATATTCAGCCCTCATATTTTTTATTTCTTATATCATAACTTTGCACGCATTTTATACAAAGAAAAAAATTCCCACAAGCAATAACATTACTGCCTGTGGGAAAAATATTCAAATTACATCATACCCATTCCCGGGTTTGCTGGCATTGCCGGAGCATCCTCTTTAATATTTGCTACAACAGATTCTGTTGTAAGAAGTGTAGATGCTACTGATGTTGCATTCTGTAATGCACTTCTTGTAACCTTAACCGGGTCAAGAATTCCGTTAGCAACCATATCTACATATTCTTCTGTTGCTGCATTAAATCCTACACCTGGTTCAGATTCTTTTACTTTGTTAATAATTACTACACCTTCTAAACCTGCGTTTGCAGAGATATAGTATAATGGAGCTTCTAATGCTTTTAAGATAACCTTTGCACCAGTTCTCTCATCACCTTCTAAGGTATCTGCCAGCTCTGCAACCTTTTTGGAAGCGTGAATATATGCAGAACCACCACCTGCGATAATTCCTTCTTCTACAGCAGCTCTTGTTGCATTTAAAGCATCCTCCATACGAAGTTTTGCTTCTTTCATTTCTGTTTCTGTAGCAGCACCAACGCGGATTACTGCAACACCACCTGCCATCTTAGCAAGTCTTTCTTGTAATTTTTCTTTATCAAACTCAGATGTGGTTTCTTCAATCTGTCCACGAATCTGTTTGATTCTTGCCTGGATTGCATCCTTAGAACCGAATCCATCAACAATAATTGTGTTCTCTTTCTGAACTTTTACAGATTTTGCACGTCCTAACTGATCCATAGTAACGTCTTTTAATTCAAGACCTAAATCAGAGCTGATTACCTGACCGCCTGTTAAGATAGCGATATCCTCTAACATTGCTTTTCTTCTATCACCATAACCTGGAGCTTTTACAGCTACAACGTTGAAGGTACCACGTAATTTGTTTACGATTAAGGTTGTTAATGCTTCCCCTTCTACGTCTTCCGCAACGATTAATAATTTAGCACCGCTCTGTACAATCTGCTCTAATAATGGAAGGATTTCCTGAATATTGCTGATTTTCTTATCTGTGATTAAGATGTATGGGTCATCTAAAACTGCTTCCATTTTGTCCATATCTGAACACATATAAGCAGATAAATAACCGCGGTCAAACTGCATACCTTCTACTAAATCAAGCTCTGTCTGCATTGTTTTAGATTCTTCGATTGTGATAACACCATCATTAGAAACCTTTTCCATAGCGTCAGCAACCATGTTACCAACTTCTTCATCACCTGCAGAAATTGCAGCAACTTTTGCAATCTGGTCTTTTCCTGTTACTTTAGATGACATAGAAAGGATTGCTTCTACTGCTTTCTCTGTCGCTTTTTTCATACCACGGCGAAGAACGATTGGGTTTGCACCTGCTTCTAAGTTCTTCATACCTTCCTGAATCATAGCCTGTGCTAAAACAGTTGCTGTTGTTGTACCATCTCCGGCAACATCGTTTGTCTTTGTGGCAACTTCTTTTACAAGCTGTGCGCCCATGTTTTCAAATGCATCTTCTAATTCAATTTCTTTTGCAATTGTAACACCATCATTTGTAATCAGTGGTGCACCAAAAGATTTATCAAGAACAACGTTTCTTCCTTTTGGTCCAAGTGTCACTCTTACTGTGTCTGCAAGCTGATTTACCCCAGACTCTAAAGCCTTTCTAGCATCAGCACCAAATTTAATTTCTTTTGCCATTTCTAATCACCTCTATACTAAAATTCACTATTTAATAATTGCTAAGATATCGCTCTGTTTAACGATGATGTAGGTATCTTTATCCATCTCTACTTCTGTACCTGAATATTTTGAATAAATAACCTGATCCCCTACAGCTACATTCATTGTAACTTCATGACCATCTACCATTCCGCCTGGTCCAACTGCTACAACTTCTGCCTGCTGTGGTTTTTCCTTTGTCTGTCCTGGCAATACAATTCCTGATTTTGTAGTTTCTTCTGCAACTAACTGTTTTAAAACAACTCTGTCACCTAATGGTTCTAATCTCATCGTGATTCCTCCTTGATGTTTATATTTTATTAGCACTCATCTTTTTCGAGTGCTAATTTATTGTCTAGATATAAAATAGCACTGCACCGCACGTTTGTCAACACAACATTTTTTATTTTATATTTACTTCATATTTTTTTCATAAAATCCATTTAATACTTGAAGTACCAAAATTTCTCCTGCATGGTTGCCATATCGTTCTTTTATCTTCCCCACACAGTTTACTTGTCCCTTGATTGTATCAATGCGACATTCATACAATGCATCCAAAGAAATTTTTTTCATTTCACCTGTTTCCATTAAGAGATGCACCTGCTCCGTTTCTTTTTGATATTCAATCACAGTACATTTATAAATATCCTTATCTATTTCCATACCTTCTTTTAATACTTTTGTCATAACAATGACTGCTTTTTCTCCATCGTACATGATAATCCTCCTGAGACTTAAAAAAGGATATCAAGACCTTCCCTGACACCCTTTTCTTTTTGTAAACTTTTAATTCATTTTTTCTCTTTTAATCTTATCCAGTTCCTTGAATACATAGTCATTCACAACTTTGATGTAAGTTCCCTTCATTCCAGAAGAACGAGATTCGATTACTCCTGCACTTTCGAATTTACGAAGCGCATTCACAATCACAGAACGTGTAATTCCCACTCGGTCCGCAATCTTACTTGCCACAAGAATTCCTTCCATTCCGTCAAGTTCGTCAAAAATATGCACGATTGCTTCCAACTCTGAGAAAGACAATGTACTAATGGCAGACTGTACAATCTGCTCTTTTCTTGTCTCTTCGGCATTCTCTTCATTCACAGAACGAAGCATCTCGAGTCCAACTACTGTTGTACCATATTCACTCAAGATAATATCGTCAATCTTATAATCAACATCCTTCTTATAGATAAATAAAGTTCCAAGTCTCTCGCCTGCAATGTCGATTGGTGCTGTGATCGCACGGTAACCAACCACTATCTCCGGTGAAAAACCTAATGTTTCTAAATCTACATTTTCTCTCGTGGAAAGGATATTAAGAAGACGTTCGTTCAACATCTCATCGATGTGTCCTCCGACTTCACCACCAAGATATTCCTTAATTTCCATGAATCCTGGATACGCGCTTGCTCCTAACACTTTTCCCTTCTTGCTGATAACCAGTACATTCGAAAGGAGGATCTCCGTAAGCACTTTGCAAATATCATTGAAAACGACCTTGCTCGAACTATTGTTATGGAGTAGCTTATTAATTTTTCTTGTCTTGTCTAATAATTG
>CAYMIS010000112.1:0-10627 GCA_964390485.1 uncultured Roseburia sp.
TATTATATACCAGTCTCCATTATTTTTCTAGGCACCGTTTTATTAATCGCTTACGAAAAAGATATTATATGCAGTAATGACGATGTGTTTATTAGCCAATCCGGTTCAAGTGATTGCAGCTGAAAATACAACAGAAAATCCGGTAAAAGTATCAAGTACAGAGGTGAATATTGATAAGGAGACAGGGGAGTTTTCCTTTGATGTGACAGTAGATACCGAGGAGGCTTTTGCCGGAATGGAGTTTGGCGTGATATGTTCGGAGGGCTGTGAAGTGACGGAGGTAGCCTATAATGTAGATGCTGCCAGCGCGGCACCGACAAAAGCAGCAGGAGTAACCTGGTTTGGATTTTTTGATGGAGAGGATTCTTATACAGAGGATATAGTTGCAACGATAAATGGTAAGTGTGATACCGAGAAAGAGGCAGCAGTTGCCCTTCAGGTAGTGAAACGCTACACCGTAGGTGAGGAAGAATATGCAGAGGAACAGATTCCGTTAGATATTGTTGTTACATTAGGGGCAGCAGCGAATCCTTTCACAGAATTAGTGGAAATTGTAAATGATGACACAGGAAATATGAGTGCAGGCTTTATAATAGCAGGATGTATTGTTGTTACTGCGATAGTAATTGCCGCATTTGTATATAGAAGCATTACGAAAAAAAGAAAGAATATTGAGGAGACAAAGTAATGAAAAGAAAGAACAAGAATCTGGCTGTAAAAGTTACAGCAACAGCAATGGCATTTACAATGCTGTTTGGAAGTGGAGCAACAACATACGCAGCAGAAGAGGTGCAGGCGAAGAAAACCGGAGTAGAGGTATCCGACAAAGAGGATATGGAAGAAAAGGTAGAAACGGCATCAGAAGGAGCTACAGAAAATTATAATGTAGTAGATGAAGCAAAGGCTCCAAAACAGCTAAATGTTCATGTGGGAAATGACGCATCCTCACAGGTAAATATTACATACACGACGGAAGTAGATACATCAACAGTGGTACGTTTAAATAAGGTTGGAGACGATGCCAATATCATTTATGTAGAAGGAACATCATATCAGGGGATTTCAAATAAATATATTCATGAAATTGCAGTAACCGGATTAGAAGCCTATACCGACTATGAGTATACGGTAGGGGATGGCTTCAACTCCAAGAGCGGCACCTTCCGTACAGCATTAGAGCAGAACGATACCCGGACATTTACTTTTGCATACATTGCAGATACCCAGGTATCAAATGCTTCCAATGCCAAGGCATTAGGAGCGACCTTAGCAGAGATTAATGAGATGAATCCGGACTTTGTTTATCTGGCAGGAGATACCACAGATAACGCAACAAATGAAGCACAGTGGGAGTGGCTTTTCAACAATGATGGCTTATATCCGACCGGGGGTGAGGATATGTTTGCAAACAGTCTGATTGCTGTAACCCAGGGAAATCATGACAATGATGAATTATATCAGCATATCAATGCACCGGAGGAAGCAGGAAGAATTGTATACAGCTTCGATTATGGTACGGTAAAATTTATCAGTTTAAATCTGGAAGCATCCAGAAGAAGTGATGATGCAAGAGACAAACAGGAAGCTTATTTAAGAGAAGTAGTAAAGGATGCAAAAGAAAACGGACAGTGGGTAATCGTTGGATTTCACAAATCCCTTTACACAGGAGCATCCCATGTAGATGACAGTGATGTAATTTCAGCAAGAAAATTCTGGGCACCAATCTTTGTGGAATTAGATGTTGACTTAGTATTACAAGGACATGACCATGTTTATTCCAGAGGATTTGTAAATGCAGCAGGTGAAAATGCAAATCCAGAAGTAGCAGAAGATGGTACAATTATTCAGCCGGAGGGAGCACCGCTTTATATGGTAGGCGGACATGCAGGTGCTTTGAAATGGTACTCAAAAGTAAATTACACCGTTTCAGAAGGGGACCCGTTAGCATTAAATTATTCCTTCCTTGATGTAAACTCTGCAGATACAGGAAGTGATTGGAAAAAAGAACAGGTAATTACCATGTTAGAGGTTTCCGAAGAACAGATTGATGTTGTAACTTACAATTTTAAATACGACCCGGAAACAGATACAATCGCTACGGAAAAATATGTATATGATTCCTTTTGTGTAAAGAGAAATCTTTCTGAAAATGTTACATCTTATATCGAAGGAACAGAATTAGCAGTTGTTGAAAATGGAGATTCCTTAGAATACACAGTATCCTTTGACAACATTACAGGTGCGAATGCTTTTGATGTAAAGGTTTCTTATGAAGAAGACAAGATGGAGTTAGTTTCCGCAGAAAGCTGCTTAGAAAACACAATTTATGAAGATACCAAAAATGAAGCCGGAGAAGCAAGTGTACTTGCCGGAGTTCAGAACACCATTACAACCGATGAAAAAACACCAGTTGCAAAATTCAATTTTAAATTAAAAGAAGGTGTTGAAGCAGAGGAAGTAACTGTAAAACTTGTGAAAGCTGATACTGTAGAAATTATTGAGACAGAAGACAGCATTGATTCAGAGGATATTGTTTCTACTACGATTAAGTCCGATGTAAATACGGAAATTTACTCTTACGAGAAGGCATGTGATATTAACGGGGACGGAAAAGTAACTTTAGCTGACTTAGGTATTGCATTAGTGAAGTATCAGACAAATGATGAAAAATCCGATGTAAACCGGGATGGAGTGGTAACTGTTCTCGACTATATAATGATTCAGAGTTATATGGAATAAGATGGGATTTTATTTAGAAAAGAAATATTTGAAAAAGAAATGCGTGTCGGTGGGGCGGCACGCATTTTAAAGTGAAAAAATTGGATTTTATAAGAGGAAGATAAATGAAGAAGTTAGTAGGTCATATAATTTTTTTAATAATATATATAATTGCAATTATTGGAATAAATAAAACATTAGAATATGAAAAGCCGGCGGATTATCCGGCAGGAATTGAATATGCAAAAGCGAAAGTAATCAATGTATTAGAAAATGATATGGGATGTGACCCGGAATATGAATATATTCAGATTGGGAAACAGACATTTGAGATGGAAATATTGTCAGGACCTTACAAAGGAAAAATCATTGAGGTACCTAATTATGTTTCAAGAACAATTCGAACAGAAGGAACAATTGGAACAAAATATATTGTTGGAAGCTATGATGGATTTATCACTACGGTGGTGACAAATGTTGACCGCAGCAGTATAGTATATTTTTTATTAGTGCTCTTTTTGGGATTCGTAATCTGGTTTGGAAAAAGAAAGGGAGTAGCTGCAATTGCGGCATTAGCCGTAACACTTGTGAATGTAGTATTTTTATTTATCCCTTTATTGATAAATGGAGTGCCGGCTATTTTAGGGGCAATTATTGTTGTTTTATTATCGACCATGTATACTATGTTTATTTTAAATGGTATCTGCAAAAAAAGTATCATAGCAACTTTATGCTGTACTCTGTGTACAACCTTAGCAGGAGTACTGGCATATGTGGTGGGGGTAGTGGGAGACATAACTACCATGAATACACCGGAGGCAGAAAATTTGCTTTTTATCACAGAAAATACCTCCTTTCGAATTGATAATCTGCTGACAGCAGGGATATTAATTGCTGCAATGGGGGCAGTAATGGATACTAGTATGTCAATGGTTTCTTCGCTGTTTGAAATCAAAGAGCAGAATAATACTATCACGAAAAAAGAGTTATTTCAGTGTGGAATGAATATCGGAAGAGATATTATGGGAACGATGACCAATACCCTTGTGTTAGCCTTTGTGGGTGCCAGTATCAATTCTGTTTTAGTTTACTATATGTATAGTATGCCGTATATAAATTTAATTAATACAGATTTTTTTGTGGTTGAGATGGTAAAAGGATTAATCGGCAGCATGGCAGTTGTATTTTCAATTCCATTTGCCACGATAATGACAGTGCAGTTTATTGATGGAAATAGCTTTAAAATTATCAAAGCAAAATCCTAATCTACTGTTTTCGAAGTGTACTTTATGATAATATTTTTTTGAAATAAATCGCACATTTTACTTTTCCAAACGTTAAACATTATGAAAGGAGGTTTCCAATGAAAATAGATATCGAAGAACAATATGATAAAATCTACCGCTACTGTTATTTCAAATTAAGGAATCAGCATCTGGCGGAGGATATTACACAGGAAGCCTTCCTTCGGTTCTTTGAATGCGACAGTTATAAAGACACCGGACGGCCGCTGGCGTATTTATATACCGTTGCAAGGAACTTATGTATGGATGAATTTCGGAAAACTCATGCAGAGGAATTAAAGGATGAGATTGCAGATAAGGGATTTGAAGATACGTTGATAGAAAAAGAAGACTTAGAGCAGGCAATGAAGACTTTGGAAAAAGCGGAGCAGGAGCTTTTGTTATTGCGTTATGTGAATGAGGTTTCTTTTGCAGATTTAAGTAGAATGTATGGAAAATCCAGATTTGCATTGCATCGGGAGTTAACGAAGATTGTAAAAAAGTTAGAGAGGAGGATTTCGGATGGAACGTAGACATAAGAAAGCATTAGAAGCATATTTTGAAGCACCAAAGCCGGAAAGAAAAAACAGTTTTTTAAGGCAGTATGATATGGCAAAAATTGATATGGTTCATATGATAGGGACGCAGGTTCGCTATATTTCAAAGGGGATATGGGCAGCGTCGGTACTGTTTTGTATTCTGGCTTTTGCCGTAACCAGATATGTGGAAATAAGATATATGAGCACGATATTTGCCTTGGTACCATTTCTGGTAATGCTTTCCGTTACAGAAAGCACCAGAAGCTACCGCTATGGAATGGAAGAATTAGAGTTATCCGCCCGTTTTTCCTTGAAAAGTGTTATGCTGGCCCGCATGATTATTTTAGGGATTGGAAACGTGTTAGTTTTAATTGTAGCAGCAGTTTTCATGGGAGAGAAAATGTATGCGAATATTGTATACATGATGGTACCTTATTTCTTGACGGCTGCCGGAGGTCTTTATCTGGTTAGAAAAATAAGAGGCGCAGAAGGAACAGCTGCCTGTTGTACGTTGGCAATGCTGGTAAGCTGTATGCAAACATTTCTATTATGGAAATACAGTATTTTGTATACACAAAGATATACTTCTACTTGGCTGCTGGTATGTGTGATAGGACTTTTGTCTTTGCTGCGGGAAAGCTATCGTACCATTCGAATGACGGAGGATTTAGCATGGAATTAGTAATAGACAGAATATCGAAGCAATATAAAAATAAGATTGCCGTAGATAGGATTTCACTGAAACTGCAAAAGGGTGTATATGGTCTGCTGGGTTCAAATGGAGCAGGAAAAACAACATTGATGCGCATGATTTGTGGGATATTAACACCTACCAGTGGAACAATTTCCTATAATGGAATCGATGTGGCAACGGAGGAATACCGGGCGGTATTAGGATATTTACCGCAGGATTTTGGATATTATCCTGATTTTTCCGGCAGGGATTTTCTGCTTTATATGGCAGCATTAAAGGGGATTGGACGGAAGGCAGCAGAAAAAAGAGTGGCAGAATTATTAGAACTGGTTTCCTTAACCGAGGTAGCAAAAAAGAAGATAAAAACCTATTCCGGTGGAATGAAGCAGCGAATTGGAATCGCCCAGGCTCTTTTAAATCATCCCCAGATTCTGATATTAGACGAGCCCACAGCTGGTCTTGACCCAAAGGAACGGGTTCGTTTCCGTAACCTGATTGAAGAATTAGGGAAGGATTGCATTGTAATTTTATCTACCCATATTGTATCGGATATTGACCGCATCGCAGACCGGATTCTTATGATGAATCAGGGACAGCTGGTATTTGATGGGGCAAGGGATGACATCAAGGAAGATTTAGAGGAATTTTATCTAAGAGAATTTGGGGAAGGCGAGGTACAGTAGGATGAAGACATTATTGTGTTATGAGATAAAGAAAATACTGATGAAGAAAAGTACGATAGTGGCTTTTGTGTTGCTGTTTGCAGTCCAGATTTTTCTTGGAATAGCTGGAAGTCTGGGTTCTACCTATGTGGAGGATGTGTTTGTAGAGACCCATGTCGAAAGAAATAAAATCGACAGGGAACATGGAATTGCCTTATCCGGCAGGGCAATTGATGAGCAGCTTCTGACAGAAATGAGTGAGGCATATGCCAAAATAGATATGGAAGATAGACAGTATTTGTTGTCAGAGGTTTATCAGAAGGAAGTTCGCAAGTATTCGGGGGTGCTGGAGCGTTTCAAAGTCTGGGGAATTGGAAACAGCTTTTTGTCAGGGAATATGACAACGGAACAGTTATATAAGCTGCGGGATGAAAACCGGGATGCCATGTGGGAAAGCTATGAGCTGTCAGAAGCAGAACAGGAATACTGGATGCAAAAGGATGAAGAGGTGGAAGTTCCTTTTACCTATGAATATGCCACTGCCTATGAAGGTTTAATCGGGATGAGCGGCGGTTATATGACCTGTCTGATTTTAACGTTTTTCATTTCTATTTCTATGGTAAATGTATTTGCAGAGGAGCATAGCCGGAAAACAGACCAGCTCATTTTATGCAGCAGGTATGGACGGGGGAAGCTTTATATTGCAAAAATATTAGCCGGCAGTATCGTTGTATTTGTAGCAAATGCATTATTTATACTGGTGTCAGTTGGGGGAGATTTTTTCAGCTTTGGAACGGAAGGGTTTGATGCCAGACTGCAATCGGTAATGTTGAACTGGTATTCATATGATTTGTCAGTTGGGGAAGTACTTCTGATAATGTTAGGCTTACTGCTGTTGTCCTCGGTAATGACGGCAATTTTTACGATGGTATTAACAGAGGTATTGCGCAACAGTATTGGTGTAATGGCAATTTTGATAGGCGGACTGTTTGCAGCGCGTATCGTAGTAATACCCGCATCCTGGGAAGTAGTATCACGTATGTGGAATTACATACCAATTAATCTGTTAAAAATCGACCAGGGATTTACTGATTTGCGGTTAGTATCTGTTTTTGGAGCACAGTTTACGACTTGGCAGTTTGCACCGATTCTTTATACATTGCTAATTGCACTGCTTATTTTTATTGGAAGCAGATGTTATAAAAATTATCAGGTGAGTGGAAGATAGAAAATCGTCAAAAAATCCTGTCTTTATAAACGTACCTTAAGTATTAGATGTTTGGTCTAAGCTTTGAGCTTTGTTTATAAAAGACAGGATTTTCTTTTGCTTATAGATGCAAGTGAGTTTTATTCCACGTTTTTAAGGGCCACATCCAAAGGGATTTTTTTCACTTTCCGATATTGCATAAATGCAATCAACAGGTAGGAAATAATTCCAGCAGCGATAATTTTAATATAGGCGGAAAATGGAACGTAGTATGGAAGCCAGCCCGGGAACTCTGACAGCATAACGATACACACATATTCCAAAAGAGTATCTACAAGCGGCATTGTCAAAATAAAGGATGCAATAACCACAATGCTGGTGGTTGTCACATAAAGGCTGTTAATTTCTCTATTGGTATAGCCAAGAATCTTGGTCATGGAAATAGACTGCGCATTCTTTTCCACAATAATTTTGGATAGCAGATAAATTATCAACATAAACATTACCACACCAAATACAAAGAAACCGTCCATAATACCACCCATAGAACGGGTTAACTGGCGGGAAACCTTGGTCATATCATCAGCAGTAATTGTGGTGGCAATATATAATTCATCCACATCCGAGAGTTTTGTATCGGAAAAATATCCATTGAAATAGTCGGTGTTATTTCCAAAGAGTTCATTGAAGTAATTTTGATTCATAAACACTGCAATTCCAGCCGGATAGTAATATACACCTTCTACGAAAAAGCTGTATTCTTCTTCACCATATTCTTCCGACAGGATAATGGTATCTCCTGCATCAACATGATATTTTTCCGAGAAAGAATTGGAAATATAAATCTTTTCCCTATCAAGGTCTAACTCCAGATATTTACTGTCATTTGCAACGCCAAAGAGAGTAACGCTTTCGTCCCGTCCATTGTTATCTATGTATTTTAAGCTTCCGGCACAGTACTTTTCTGCATGTTTTGACATTGTTTCCACAGGTGCTTTTAAAATATACTGATATTCACAAATCGTATTGGAAGTAATTTCTTCCTGATAATTATCCAGTAATGCCGGAAATGCAGCGCCTAGCAGCAGAATCAGGTTTGCCAAAAGAATACCTATTATAATAGTGATGTAATTCGGTACATTTTGAAAAATAATTCTAAAGCGGAAGCGTGTCATAATATTCATTTTTGAATTTAGACGAAAGGCTTTTTTCTTCTGTCGGGTGCTCAAATCGCGGCGAATAAACTTTAAAGGAGAAAGTTTTAATTTCCTTGCGAGAATCACAAAGTTGATAACAAACATCAAAATAACAGGGATGACCGTAGTGTTAAGAAAGGCATCTGCATTCCATATGGTAACATAGGTCGGCAGACTGTAATTCATATAGTATAAATCTACCGCAAAGTCTTTAAATATGGTGTATCCTAAAATATTTCCCAGTAGAGCGGAGACTAGAATTACAAGAACCGGCATGCTAAGATAGTGCACTAACAGTTCCCTTCTGGTATATCCGGATGCCCGAAGTGTTCCAATTACCATTGCTTCCTTGGTAATGGTATTGCTGGTGGTAATGGCAAAAATAAATGCAATAATCATTACGACGATATAGAGAAAGACGGTAAACATGATGCGGTCTTTACCCATGTCTTCTCCGGTAAACTGGATTGCCTGATTCGAATACTGCGGAATATAATTTGTAACGATGGCATTTTCGGAAAGGACTTTCAGAAAATCATCAGACATTTCCTTTGCTTCCGTATCATCTTTTGGAGCCTTATCATATGTCCAGGAATAACTGTAATGCAGTCCGGCTTCGCCAAAGCTTTGAAAACCACCCTCTGTCATAACTGCAACTCCAAACTGGAAGGCATCAAACATCATATCCGTAGGATTCTGATAAAGTGCGCTGTAATCGGAAAGTGCCACCAGACCTGTAATGATGAGCTTTTTATCTCCAACGGTTAATTTATCCCCTACCGAAATATTATTATTATCGGCATACATCCGGTCAATAGCAATTTCTGTCTCGGTTTCCGGAAATTCGCCTTCCATGAGACATTCTTTGTTTACTTCTTGACGCTTTGTAAAAATACGGAGCGTACTTTTTACTTCCTTGGTTTCCTTTTCAAGATAGTAATTTTTATAGATAGTTACATTTTCTTTTTCAAGCGTGTTAATAAGAGTATCATCGGCTTCGTATGCCAGTTCAAAGTTACCACTTTCAATATGATACTTTTCGAAGCTTTCGTTATAAGCAGTCTGGGTACTGCCGGCAGCCACTAAAAAGCCGGAAATAAAACCGATAACACCTGTCATAAAAATAAAAATTACAAGATATTTTCCGAGTTCACTTTTTACTTCTCTTGGCAATCTTCTGATAAGTGGATTTCTCATTGTGGTGTCCTCCTTACCAATCCAGCTCGGTAGCGGATATTTTTGTTTCATTTTTATAATTCTTTCGAATAGCGCCATCATGAAGAGTAATTACCCGGTCTGCCATATGTTTAATGGCGTCATTGTGAGTGACCATTACGATAGTATTACCATATTTCTGATTCACATCTTCAATCAGTTTTAAAATTTCTTTTGAAGTATTGTAATCGAGTGCCCCAGTCGGCTCGTCACAAAGAAGAATATCAGGATTTTTTACAATGGCACGTCCAATGGCGGTTCGCTGCTGCTGACCACCGGAAAGCTGGTTTGGAAGCTTATGACGATGCTCATAAAGCCCAAGGGTATGGAGCAGTTCGTCAACATCAAGTGGATTGTCACTTAAATATGCTCCAACCTCTACGTTTTCTTTGATGTTCAAATTTGGAATCAGGTTGTACATCTGGAAAATGTAACCAAGGTGTTTCCTACGATACATGGTAAGTGTTTTCTCGTTCATATCCGCTGTTTTCTCACCATTAATGGAAATGTATCCGCTGTCTGCATTATCAATTCCGCCAATAATATTAAGCAGGGTGGATTTGCCGGAACCGGATGGACCAAGAAGGACACAAAATTCCCCTTTTTCGATACCTACATCAATTCCTTTTAAAACTTCTACCCTGCTTTCGCCTTCACCGAAATGCTTCTTAATGTTGTTGATTTCTAAAAACATATATTCCTCTCCCTTACAATAAATTAAAAAATCCTAAGTACAACTGTTACGTTATACTTAGGATTCGTAATTCGATATTATAGAGAACCATGCATAACATAACGATATACATGAGTCTCGCAATTTAAAATAAGCCAGGTCAAAGACCAGAATGTTGACTTATTACGCCTTTCGGTGCTCGCTACTCCCTCATAGAAATTTTGTTGAGATTATGATAGCAGATAGGAAAGAGAATTGTCAATTATAAGTTTCAGAAAATTTGGAGTTTAGATTTGGCATATTGCCTTTTTATAGGTAACTTGAAAATTGGAAGGTGTCTCTTTAACAAACTGAAATTTATCTCTCTGTTAATGCTTCAACAATATTTTTTTCAATATATTCTACTCTGTCAAAAACCATAGGCTTAAAATGTGCAGTTA
>CAYMIS010000113.1:0-10606 GCA_964390485.1 uncultured Roseburia sp.
ACAGGATGCACAGGTAGATGCCATAGAAGTAGAACCATTTGACTCAAAGGTTTCGGATACGGCACGGATTGCATATGGGAATTCTTCCTCTGTTGGAAGTACTGCCATTAATGCTTTCTCTGCTAATGCACCATGACCGATTTCACGACGTCCCGGACCACGGGAAACCTTTGTTTCACCAACAGAGTATGCTGGGAAGTTGTAATGATGCATATATCTTTTTGATACTACGTTTTCATCTAATCCATCAATCTTCTGAACTTCAGATAATGGAGCTAAAGTTACCACGTCACAAATCTGTGTCTGTCCACGAGTGAACATTGCAGAACCGTGTACTCTTGGAATTAAATCTACTTCCGCTGCAAGATGACGAATCTGATTGATTGCACGACCATCCGGACGTTTGTGGTCTTTTAAAATCATCTTACGAACTGTCTTTTTCTGATACTGGTAAACAGCTTCACCTAAAACTGCTAACCATTCTTCATTTTCAGCAAAAGCTTCTTCTAATTTTGCTGTAATTTCACGAATGTTGTCTTCACGTTTCTGTTTCTCATCTGTGAAAACTGCTTCTTCCATCTGTTCTGGTGTAACAATCTCTTTGATTGCTGCAAACATTTCTTCTGGAATTGCACAGCTTGTATATTCATGCTTTGGTTTGCCGCATTCTGCAACAATCTTGTCCATGAATTCAATAATTGTCTGGTTTACTTCGTGACATTTATAGATTGCTTCAATCATTTTATCTTCCGGAATCTCGTTTGCTCCAGCTTCAATCATGATAACCTTTGTTCTTGTAGAAGCAACTGTTAACTGTAAATCGCCATCGTTCCAGATTTTCTGGGATGGGTTTACTACAAATTCGCCATTTACCATACCCATCTGTGTGGTTGCACATGGGCCATCGAATGGGATATCAGACATTGTTGTAACAAGGGCAGAACCAATCATTGCCACAACTTCCGGACGGCATTCTGTATCCACAGACATTACCATGTTGTTGATTGTAACGTCGTTACGATAATCCTTTGGGAATAATGGTCTCATTGGACGGTCGATAACACGGGAAGTAAGAATTGCATTCTCAGATGCTTTTCCTTCTCTCTTATTAAATCCACCCGGAATTTTACCTACGGAATACATTTTCTCTTCGTACTCTACACTGAGTGGGAAGAAATCGATTCCATCTCTTGGTTTTACAGATGCTGTAACAGTTGATAATACGGTTGTATCACCATATTTGATTAATGCTGCGCCATTTGCCTGTGCACATACTCTTCCAATGTCTACAGTAAGAGTTCTGCCGGCAAGTTCCATTGAAAAACTTTTAAACATACTAAATTCTCCTTTTTGATACGGGATATTCCCTTCTTAATTATTTACGCCATAAAAAGAATCACGCTTGCGGAATTCTTTGCACTTGAGCATATACCCAAGTAACTAAAACATGACGAAAGCAGAAGTCCCGAAACTACTGAAAAAAGCATGTCCCACATACGCTTTTCAGTGGTCTCGGATATGTCTTCTGCATAAATTACCTTACTTCACGCGACGCAAAACACCGCGGCAAAAACATTGCTTCCTTCGCTATATATAGCCTGTCACTGATTACGAAAATAGAGCGGGAAGAAACTCCGCTCTATTTCCATAACATGAATTATTTTCTTAAGCCTAAACCTTCAACGATTGCACGGTATCTTTCGATATCGATCTTCTTTAAGTAAGCTAATAAACCACGTCTCTGACCTACCATCTTTAAAAGACCTCTTCTTGAGTGATGGTCGTTCTGGTTCTCTTTTAAGTGAGCTGTTAACTCATTGATACGTGCTGTTAAAAGCGCGATCTGAACTTCTGGTGAACCAGTGTCATTTGGTGTTCTACCGAATTTTGCAATAATTTCCTGTTTCTTTTCTTTTGCGATCATGTTATGATCCTCCTTCTTATTTAAATAATCGCCCGATAATGCAAGATACTCAGTAAAAGGTCGGAGTGTCCATCTACCGAATATGGGCTAAACTCACACTTAGATACTATAACATAGACTTACCCGCTTGTAAACAATTATTTTGCCTACAGCGGGTATTTATCATTAGTCATTTAAAATACGAACCACCTTAACCGGTGTTCTGTAATATGCACTTGAAATCTTGATTCCTGACTTTGGTGAGCTTGCATGCACAACCTGTCCATTACCAATATAAATTGCTACATGATTGATGCTTCTGCCATTACCATAAAAGAATAAATCTCCCGGCTCTGCCTCATCCGCAGAAATCTTTGTTCCGCTATTTGCCTGAGCCCTTGAACTATGTGGTAAGGAAACACCATAATTTGCAAATACGCTTAATACGAATCCGGAACAGTCAGCACCTCTTGTAAGGCTTGTCCCACCCCAGACATATGGATTACCGATAAACTGGCATGCATACTGTACTAAAGAAACTCGTACATCAGATACCCCCTGTCCGTAACGAACCTCTGTCATAGTCATCGCCTTTGGCAATTCCACTAAAACGTCTGCATAATCAGCAGAAATATATCCTTCATCGCTATCGATATTTACCTTAATCCAGCCGTCTAATACTTCAATAACCTCAAGAGCTTCCCCCTCTGCCACTGTTGTAATAATAGAACAATCTGTATTTGCTTCTGCTCTTACATTTAAAGTCATTGTATTAGATTTTGCAATTGTCTGCTTATATTCTTCTGCAAGAACAGCTGCATCATCTCCTGTTATAAGGTACTCACCCTTTACATATCCGGTTACTTCACCGGACTGGATTTTGTACCATTCACCTTCAATTTCTAAAATCTCACATGCTGAGTGATTTGGCATTTTACCAACCAGATTAAAATCTGTACCAGCACCTTCTCTGACATTTAAATTACCATCATCTACTTCTGCAATACCAATATTCGTATAACCATAAATGGTGGTATCCATTGTCTGTCCTGTTAAGGAAGTTGTTACCGGTGCTTCCACTACGCTTGCTACTGCAACACTTGCTGATGCTTCTTCCATTGCAACACCAATTGCATCTGTTACACCAGCGGTAAACTGTGTATCCTGCTCCATAAATAAAGCTTCTGTATCCATCTCTGCGCATATTCCCGCACGAACATTCGGGTTCTTATCTGTTGCTGCGATAACTTCTGCATTCTGTTTACTGGTTGCTGCCATTGCCACTAACAAAACCCCTGCCAGCCCAAGACTAAGTGCTTTGATATATCTTGCCTTCATAAGACCTCCTGCTTTACATCACATAACCTTTCTTTAACAAACTATCATCAAGTATAGCAGTCACGCATTACAAAGTCAATATATATTTGTAACATTTTCGTAACATTTCCAAAAGTTTAGCCAAGCACACTTCTCGCAAAGGCAATATCATTCATCATCTGTGCTTTCAATTCATCCACACCGGAAAATTTTCGTTCTTCCCGGACTCTCGAAATAAATTCAACAGTGGCCTTCTTTCCATATACGTCACTGGAAAAATCCAAAAGATGCGTTTCCACCCCCACCGGATTTTCTCCCTCTATCGTAGGCTTTCTTCCAACATTGGTCACTCCATAATAGGATTCCCCTTCAATAAAAACTTCTGTAATATACACCCCAAAAGGTGGCAGCAGTTTTTCTTTTGGTGGAATCTGATTAATCGTTGGAATTCCAAGGGTACGCCCTATTTTTTTTCCATGGGAAACTACGTCCTCCACAAAATAACGATAGCCCAGCAGATGATTGGCTTTTTCAATATCTCCCTCTATAATCCGTTCTCTTACAAAGGTGCTGCTGATGTCTCTGCCATCCTCCTGTACCTTTTTTACAACAAGGGCCTCATAACCATACTTATCTGCACATTGCTGCAGCATACGGTAATCCCCTCGTCTGTTATGTCCAAAGTGGAAATCATCCCCGGAAACAATGCATTTTACATTAAATTTCTCTACCAGCATCTGAATAAAATCTTCCGGTTCCATGCACATAATGTCTTTCGTAAAAGGACACTCAATCAGATAATCAATGCCCATTCGCTCAAAAATATGTAGTTTTTCCTGATTTGTTGTTAAAACCTTTGCCTCCACCTGTTCTATATTTTTCCTTGGCGGAATATCAAAGGTAAATATGACCGTTGCAAGCCCCTCTTCTTTTTTTGAAAAAAGCCGCTCCATCAATAACTCATGGCCTCTGTGAATCCCGTCAAACTTTCCAAGGGAAATCACTGTCGGCTCCGTAATTAAAAAATCTTCTATATCCTTAATATATTTCATGACTCCATAAATATCTTTACCGGTTTATAATTCCCTCTATCCTCCTGAAATTCATAAACACCGATAAACTGCCCCTTTTCATCATAAATCCTGACCGGTTTCTCCCGACCGTCTGTTACTGCTTCTTTTAGCATCTCCGGCTCAATCCGGTTTCCATTGTATAAAATCTTATTAAAACGTTCTTCCACGACTGCTTTTTCATACTGTAAAAAAACAGAATCTACAGAATGAACAAAAGAAAAATCCTCTTTTTTTACCAAGGCTTCCACTTCTGATAATTTGAGTGCATTTTCCAAAGAAAACTCCGATGCCCTTGTCCGAAGCAGTGATTCCATGCAGGCACCACAACCTAATTTCTCACCAATATCCTGACAAAGCGTTCTTATATAAGTTCCTTTGGAACATTTTACACGCATTTTTACTCTTGGAAGCTCCACCTGTAAAATTTCTATATCATAAATTGTGACACTTCTTGCCTGACGCTCTACTGTTTTACCTTCTCTTGCAAGGTCACAAAGTTTTTTTCCATTTACTTTTAATGCAGAGTACATAGGCGGCACCTGCATATATTCTCCTAAAAAACTAAAAATTGCTTCTTTTACTATTTCTTCTGTTACCTGTACTTCTTTTTCTTCCAGAATCTCTCCGGAAATATCCTGGGTATCTGTTGTGATTCCCAACAGCATTACCGCTTCATATTCTTTATTTTTATCTGTCAGCAAATCACAGACCTTTGTAGCTTTTCCAAGGCATACTGGAAGTACCCCTTCCGCATCCGGGTCCAGCGTTCCGGTGTGTCCAATCTTTTTTTGTTTAAAAATCCCTCTCAGCTTTGCTACCACATCAAAGGAGGTAAAGCCCTTTTCTTTGTAAACATTAATAATTCCATGAACCATATGTTTCTCCATCATCCATAAAAAATAAGCCCTGCCGATTCCTGCATGCAGTGTCATGACAGACAGTCATCACTCCGCAAACCATGCATCCACAGCAGAGCCTTTCTAATACCATATTCATGCAGAGATATTATTTTAATGTCAGCTGCCATCTATTCTCTGACATCGACAATGTGTTGCTTGCTTTTTTAGAATATTAAAGCTGTTCCTTCACATCAGCAACAATCATTTCAACAATTTTATCTGCATCCCCTGTCATCGAAAATCCGGCTGCGCGTTTATGACCACCGCCCTGATATTTTACTGCGATAGTCGACAAATCTACAACTTCCCTTGACCGGGTGCTTACCTTAAACTCGCCATCTTCTAATTCATAAAGGAATATTGCAGCCTCTACATCCTTCGTAGAACGAAGCTGACTTACAATTCCGTCTAAGTGCTTTGGCAGCACATCATATTCTTCCATTTCCTTTCGTGTAATAACACAGGAAATACATGCACCATTCAAATGCAATTTACTTTTCAATAAAGCCAGACCTAAAATCTGATTCTGATTATAGGTTTTTGTAAAAAACGTCTCGTCCACGATTCTTGGAAAATTAATTCCAAGTTCCATAAGATAACCTGCCGCTTCCATCGTTTTACGGGAGGTGCAGGAATATTGAAACACTCCTGTATCATGTACCATTCCGGTATAGATACATTCTGCAATTGCTTTACTGATACGCTCTTTTGGAAGCAGATTAAAAATCAATTCACAGGTAGAGCTTGCCTCCGGCACAATGTAATTATGGTCTGCAAAACTCTGATTACTGATGTGATGGTCAATACAAATTGTCCGTTTCGCAGATTCAAAGTATTTCGCAGATGTTCCCAAACGGGAAGCATCACCACAATCCTGTGCAATAAACAAATCGTATACCACATCCTCCTCGCGTTCATTTACGATTTCTTCGGAATATTTTAAGAATTTAAATATATTCGGAATCGAATCTAAATATAACACCGGTTTGATATGTGGAAAATATTCTTTTATATAATTATAAGTCGCAAGACAGGAGCCTACACAATCCCCATCCGGTCTTACATGACCGGAAATAGCAACTGTATTTGCTTCTGCTAAAAACTCATCCAGATTTATCATAGTTTTTCCTCGTATCTTTCTGATTCAAGAGAAAACTTATTCCTCTTCTGTCTCTTCCTCTGATGAATCCTTGATATCTTTTGTAACATCATCAATCATTTTAGACATTTTCACACCATACTCAATTGACTGGTCTAAAATAAAAGTAATTTCTGGTGTATTTCTCAAGTTAATGCTTCTTGCCAATTCCCTGCGGATATATCCTTCTGCACTTTTTAACCCTTTTATAGTATTCTTTTGGGATTCTTCATCCCCAAGAACGCTGATATAGGCCTTGCAGGTTTTTAAATCAGGAGCAACCTCAACTGCCACAACGCTTGTCATCGGGTTGATTCTCGGATCCTTGATTTCACCGCGAATAATATTGGAAAGTTCACGATGCACTTCCCCATTAATACGGGTATTTTTGATACTATTTTTTCTCATTTTATTTCTCCATTATAAATATCACTCCGGAGAAACAGAACGCTTTTCACGTCCCATTCTCCATCTGATATCTCATTTAATATCATATTATCTTGGTACTTCTACCATTGTATAAGCCTCTACGATATCAAATTCTGCAATGTCATTAAAGCCGTCAAATACAAGACCACATTCATAGCCGGCTCTTACTTCCTTGACATCATCTTTAAATCTCTTCAGTGATGCTAAATCACCTTCGAAAATCTGTGTTCCTTCACGGGAAATACGCACCTTACAGCCTCTCTGGAAGGTACCGTCTAATACATAAGAACCAGCGATATTTCCTACTCCGGAAGCCTTGAAGATCTGTCTTACTTCTGCATGACCAAGCACCTTCTCTTCGAAGATTGGGTCAAGCATACCCTTCATAGCAGCTTCAATATCTTCAATTGCATTGTAAATAATTTTGTAAAGTCTTACGTCAACATTCTCTCTCTCAGCAGTTACTTTTGCTGTTGGATCCTGTCTAACGTTAAAGCCGATGATAATTGCGTTAGAAGCAGATGCTAAGATAATATCGGACTCGTTGATTGCACCAACACCACCGTGGATTACTTTTACTACTACTTCTTCGTTTGATAATTTTACAAGACTCTGTTTTACTGCTTCTACAGAACCCTGTACGTCTGCTTTTACAATGATATTTAATTCTTTTACATTACCAGACTGAATCTGTGAGAATAAATCGTCTAAGGACATCTTAGCCTTTGTATCCTCAATCAGCTTATTCTTTCCTTCGGAAATATATGTCTCAGCAAAGCTTCTTGCTTCTTTTTCTGTTGGTGTGGAAACAAATGTTTCACCAGCTTCTGGAACAGAAGATAAACCAAGAATTTCTACCGGGGTAGATGGTCCGGCTTCTTTTACTCTTCTTCCCTGGTCGTCAATCATCGCACGTACTTTACCATAAGAACTTCCACAGGCGATTGGCTGACCAACCTTTAATGTACCCTTCTGTACAAGTACAGTCGCAACTGCTCCACGTCCCTTATCCAGCTGTGCTTCGATAACAAGACCTCTTGCGGTACGTTTTGGATTTGCTTTTAACTCTAATACTTCTGCTGTTAAAAGAATCATTTCTAACAGGTTATCAATACCTTCTTTGGTATGAGCAGATACCGGACAGAAAATTGTGCTTCCGCCCCAGTCTTCCGGGATTAATTCATACTCAGATAACTCCTGTTTTACTCTTTCAATATTTGCACTTGGCTTATCAATCTTGTTGATTGCAACAATAATTTCAACGCCGGCAGCTTTTGCATGGTTAATTGCTTCTACTGTCTGAGGCATAACACCATCATCCGCAGCTACTACAAGAATTGCAATATCTGTAGAGTTAGCACCACGCATACGCATTGCTGTAAAGGCTTCATGTCCCGGTGTATCTAAGAATGTGATGTTCTGGTCATTAATTGATACCACAGATGCACCAATATGCTGTGTAATACCACCTGCCTCGCGGTCTGTTACGCGGGTAGAACGGATGGCATCCAGAAGGGATGTTTTACCGTGGTCAACGTGACCCATAACACAAACTACCGGTGGACGTGCTACTAATGTTTCTTCTGCATCGTCTTCTTCTTTTAATAATTCTGCAATTACATCAATCTTTTCTTCTGCTTCACAGATACAGTTGAATTCTAATGCGATTTCTTCTGCCTGTTCAAAATCTACTTCCTGATTTACGGTTACCATTGTGCCTTTTAAGAATAATTTCTTAACAATTGCAGATGGCTGAACCTTCATCTTATCTGCAAGGTCTTTAATGGTAATCTTCTCCGGAAGAATAATCGTCTTAATAACATCTTCTTCCTGTTTTGGCTGTGGCTGCTGTTGAGGTTTCTTTTTGCCGCCATTTTTCTCTAAGTTAACGAAACGTTCCTGTTTCTTTCCGCCAAGTACATCATAATCATTACGTTTATTATTTTTGTTCTTGTTATCGCGTTCTCTCTCGCGTGTTTCTTTTCCACGGATTTCCTCTGCTGCCATAGATGCAGATTCTTTATTAAATCTATCGATTTCACGGTCTAATCTTCCAGAATTAGATTCTTTACCACGATACGAATTGTTACGATTATTGTTGTAACCACCTTGGCCGCCATTCTGACCCGGTCTGCCATTCTGGAAATTTCTCTGATTACCGTCATTTGGTCTTCCGCCTCTTTCTCCGTTATTATTAAAACGCTGTGGTCTGTCACCATTGCGGTTATCTCTCTGTGGACGGTCGCCCTGTGGTCTGTTACCCTGCTGACGTCTGTCGCCATTGCGGTTATCGCCCTGTCTTCTATCGTTTCCATAACGATTGTCGCCCTGCTGGCGTCTGTCACCATTACGGTTATCGCCCTGTCTTCTGTCTCCCTGAGCCTGATTTGCTTTTTCCATCTGCTCGTAAACATTCTCAACCGGCTTTTTGAAAACACGTTCCTGTGGTGCAGCTGATACGCTTTCTGCTTTTGCAGCCGCTTCCTTCTTTGCTTCTGCTTCCTTTGCCTTTGCAGCTGCTTCCACTTCTTTTTCCTTTGCTGCATTTGGATTAATTAAGCTGTCAAAGTATTTACGCATATCATTTCCAGACATAGTAGGTTTAGCCTGCTGACGAGGCTGTTCGCCTGCCGGTTTCTGGGTACGCTCGCCCTGTGGCCTGTTTCCCTGTGGACGATTGCCATTCTGACCATTGTTTGGTCTGCGGTTATTATTACCGCCTCCCTGCTTACTGTACTGGGCATTATACACGGCTGTAATTGTTGATTTTTTCTTTGGTCTTTCATGCTGTTCAGCATTTGCATCTGTTTTTGCTTTCTCAGCATTACCTTCTGCTTTTTTCGCCTCAGCTTTTACTTCTTCATTCTTTGGTGCTTCTGCTTTTGGCGCAGCACCCTTATTTAACTTTTTGCGGACAATTTCCTGTGCTGCGTCCTCCACATTACTCTGGGCAGCTTTCACCGCATATTCTGTATCTGTTAACATTTCTATTATATCCTTTGAATTAATTCCTAATTCCTTCGCAAGCTCATGAACTTTCATTTTTGCCATATGTTCTGACTCCTCCATTATTCAGTTGTTGTTGCCTGTTTCAATTTGTCCTCTATAGAACGGGCAAGCCCTTCATTCGTAACTGCTAAAGATGCCCGGAACTCTTTTCCGATACTGTGCCCTAGTAGTTCCTTTTCTGAGTAGATATACATTGGAACTTCATAAAAGTCTGTCATGTTTCGAAACATCTTTTTTGTATTGTCTGATGCATCCCCTGCCACGACTACAAGACATGCACTTCCTTCTTTGACTGCCTTTTCAGTAGAAAACTCACCGCTTAAAACGCTGCCTGATTTTGCTGCAATGCCTAGCATTGATAAAACTTTATCTGGTTTCAAGTTCTCCCATCTCCTTTGTCAGCATCTCGTATACGTCCTTTGGAATAGGCATTTTGAATGAACGCTCTAAGCCTTTACTTTTAATTGCTTTTTGCAGGCACTCACCATTCGGACAAATATATGCCCCTCTGCCATTTTTTCGTCCGGTTGTATCTAAAATGATTTCTTCTTCCGCAGTCTTAATGACTCTTATCATTTCTTTCTTAGGCTTCATTTCACTACAGCCTATACATTGACGCATCGGAATTTTCTTATTAGCCATAGTTTTCCTCTCGATTAATTTTCTTCAGAATATTCGCCTTCTTCTACATACTCAGAACCTTCATAGTTCTCTTCATCGTAATATTCTTCATCTTCATATTCATTTTCATAATCAAGGAAGTCACCAGACTCTCTTGCCTGTGTCTCACTCTTAATATCAATCTTAAATCCTGTTAATCTTGCAGCAAGTCTTGCGT
>CAYMIS010000114.1:0-10458 GCA_964390485.1 uncultured Roseburia sp.
GAACCCTCGCGCCGGTTACCCGACCTATACCCTTAGCAGGGGCACCTCTTCGGCCACTTGAGTACTTCTCCAAAGTTTTATTTGTTAATATGATATTGTTCACTGCGCCGTAACGCATAGCTAATATTACTAAAGTTTTTTCCTTTTGTCAATGAAAATATTCAAACTTTTTAAAAAAATTGTTACATCTTAGCATTTTCCTCTCCATTCTAATCTTAGCTTCCGAAAACTACTCCTATAAACTACAAGAAACTCGCTTTGCGAGTTTCCCATGTTATCACCTATTTTTCTATTTTCCCCGGTAGTTATCCACAATCCAACTCTCATTTTGTGTAAAACCGATTCATTTTTCCGTTTTGTGTGGAACAATCATATTCTTTAGAAATTTTTGCATTTCTGGTAAATTATATATTTGGGGAATTATTACGTTTTTGAAAATATTAAACTTCCCGGGCATATTCCTTAATTGCTGTCTCATAAAGGTTATTTCCTTCACAGTCAACCACTACGATAACCGGGAAATTTTCTATATCAATTTTTAAAATTGCTTCTGCTCCTAAATCTTCATAACATACAATTTCTGATTTTGTAATGCATTTGGAGAGAATTGCTCCTGCTCCGCCAATGGCAGCAAAGTAGGTTGCTTTGTTACGAATAATAGCATCTATTACTTCCGGTGTTCTTTTTCCTTTTCCAATCATAGCCTTTTCCCCAAGGTCTAACAAGGTTGGTGCATATTTGTCCATACGGGAAGCTGTTGTCGGACCTGCCGAACCAATTGGCCGTCCTTCTCTTGCCGGTGATGGTCCCATATAATATATGGTACTGTCCTTAATATCGATTGGTAATTCTTCTCCCCTGTTTAATGCATCTATCATTCTTTTGTGTGCCGCATCTCTGGCTACATAAATGGTTCCTGTGATATATACATAATCTCCCGCTTTTAAAGTTTCTGATACTTCTGCGGTAATTGGTGTTGTAATATGTTTATCCATTTGTTTTCCTCTTTATATTTAAATTGTTTTCAATTTTGCTAAATTCAATAATTTCCATATCTTTCATTTTATCTTACTTTTGCTGCGATTCTTCTTTTAACCTGTATACTGCTTATCGTACATAAAAGTATCTGAGCTTGCAGACAAACAACTCTTACACTTCACGCACTACATGTCTGTTTACATGACAACAGATGTTAATTGCTACCGGGAGCCCTGCAATATGGGTTGGATATGTATTGATATTTACAGCAAGGGCAGTTGTTGTTCCGCCAAGTCCCCCTGGACCGATGCCAAGCTTATTGATTTTTTCAAGCATTTCTTCTTCTAATTCTTTTACATAAGGAATTTCTGAATGCTCACCAACCGGACGTGTTAATGCTTTTTTAGAAAGAAGGGCACATTTTTCGAAGGTACCTCCCACTCCGACTCCCACTACCATTGGTGGGCAGGCATTTGGACCTGCGTCCTTCACAGCTGTTAAAATTGCATTTTTTACGCCTTCGATTCCGTCTGCCGGTTTTAACATAAATACACGGCTCATATTTTCACTTCCGAAGCCTTTTGGTGCAATGGTAATTTTCACTTTATCCCCTGGTACAATAGAATAATGGATGACCGCCGGGGTATTATCCTTTGTATTTTCACGAATAATTGGATCTCCCACTACGGATTTACGAAGAAATCCTTCGATATAGCCTTGACGCACGCCTTCATTTACTGCATCTTCGATGGCCGCCCCTTCAAAATGTACATCCTGTCCAACTTCTAAGAAAATAACTGCCATTCCGGTATCCTGACAGATTGGTATCATTTCTTCCGCTGCTATTTTTAAGTTGTCCTGAAGCTGGTTTAAGATTTTCTTTCCTAATTCGGACTTTTCCGTATCTAATGCACATTTCATGGCTTTGTCCATGTCACCGGAAAGATAATGGTTTGCTTCGATACACATTTCTTTGACATTCTGGGTAATTACATTTGTATCAACTGTTCTTATCATATTTTCCACCTTTTCCTTAATGATTTATTACTTTTGGTAAAACTTCATCTATATCCACATAATAATTTTTGAATTTTTCATTGTCGTAATAGACCCGTACATGCTGATTACTTATCAGAGTCTCCGGATTAAAGTAAATATTTCTGCTCTTAAAAATATGAACCGTTCCATCCGCAGCCTGATACTGGCAATGTATCACAAATGGGCATCTTCCATTCATATTTATATTATAATTCTGTGAGATTTCCTGAATCTCCGCCATTATATAATTTCCATTATCTAACAGTTTCTGAACTTTTCTTTTCTGAAACAGGCAGACTGCCAGACAAATCATTCCTATCAATATAAACGCACCACCGATTGCACCAAAAGTAACTAAAAATAGAATGGATTCTTCCATATCATTTCTTAAACCATAATATAATGCAATGCCTAGTGTCAAAAAAACCGTCCCCATTATTGCAAATATTATACCAAGAATTAGTGATGCACTTACTCCGATCTTCGCTTTTTTATAATTCATTCTGTTCTTCCTCATTGCTTCTCTTTATATTAAAATACTTTCTATATTTTTCCAGGGATTCATTCCAATTACGGGAGGACATATCCGGAAATGCCTTCATCAAACGCTTGAAACCAAAATTTTTCTGACTAAGCAGTTCTTTGTATTTCCCGGTAAGTTCTTCGTATTCTTTTCTCTTTGCAGCTAATCTTACTTCGTATTCACTCTTGGATTCTAAAATACTTTCTGTAATTGCATTTCTTGCTGCTTCTTTTCTTTCGGCAATTCTGCTCTTAGCAGTTTCTGTTGCTTCTGCAAATTTTGCCTTTTTCTCTTCTGTTGATTCTGTCAGCCGCTCAAGTGCCACTCCCGGCATTTCTAACAGATTTTCTTTTTTCTCGGAAAGCTTTGTTAAAAGCTCTTCATGGGAATCTTCAAATTCTTCTTTTTTCTCAATAACGCTGGTTACACCTTCATAAATATTCTCACCCAGTTCATCGGAAAGCTGATGCATCTTCTGAGCCATCTCCTCCATGAGCCTTAACCGCTTATTGAATTTCAGAATCGTTGCAACTGTTACACAAGCGTCCACGGTAAATGCTGTCATAATAATTACAAGGAGAACAACTCCTACAACGAATGGTATTGTGGTGATGCATTTATAAATTGCAGGGTGCACCACTTCCATAATAAAGGTACACGCCAGTCCCCAGTAAATTGAAAATTTCAAACATATGTAACCATGCAGATTAAACGGCTTATTCGAATAATCCCACCATTTGTTGTGAAATACCTTTTCCAGTATAAATCCGGTTAGGTATTCTAATATGCTGGTTAATAAAAATGAGCCGAAAAACAAAATGAAAAAATTATCTTTTAACGGTGTCAAAGCTGCAACTACAATGACGACACCGCATCCGTATACCGGACAGTATGGACCATTTAAAAATCCGCGGTTTACAAATTTTCCGGTATCTAATGCTGCATAGGACACTTCTGTACACCAGCCGATGACTGCATATATAATAAAAATCCATACAAGCTCATAAAAATTCTGTGGCATGTTATCCCTCTTTTCTTTTATTTCCACATTTTTTTAAAAAAACTTTTTTCGTATTTTTTATTTTTCCTCTTTACTACAGTAAATTAAAAACCCCTTTGCGGTTATTATATATAAAATGCAAAGGGGTGTAAATATTTTTTCTTTTAGGAAATGTTCCTTCACTGAAAATGAGGTCTTCCCTTTTTATTAGATTGGAACCGGATGCTTTTTAAGAAAGGTCATAAGTCTTTGTCGCAATATGTTTTCCAAACTGTTCGTCATGCTCCACAAAAATTAATGTTGGATTGTTTTTTAATATTGCTTCTTCTAATTGTTCTCTAAAAAGAATATCCATATAATTTAGCGGTTCGTCCATAAGTAACAGCTTATTTGTTTCTGATAATGCTCTTGCAATATCCAGCTTTCGTTTTTCTCCGCTGCTAAAGGTTTCGATGGGTCTTTGCAATAATTCTTCTGATAAATCAAAGCTTTTAGCAATTTCTATGATTTTTTGATACTTCTTTTTGTCCACAACCAGTTCTTTTAACATTCCTTTTATCCACAAAGGTTCCTGTAACATGTGGGAAATTGTTAATTCTTTGCTGATTTCCAGCTGCTCCCGTGGAAAAGATTCCATAATAAGTCTAAGAAGCGTGCTTTTTCCGCTTCCATTTTTCCCACGAAGCCAAAGTCTGTCGCCTTTACAGATATGCAGATTTACGTTTTTTAAAACAGGATGGTTTTCATAACCATAATTAAGGTCCTGGATACGAAGCAATAATTCTTCTTCACATTCTTCCTGCAAAATGGAAAGTGCTCTTTTCTCTTCCATATTTTTTAGCAGTTGTTTTTTCTCTTTTAAATCCTCTTCGATTCTTTCCTTAGCACGCTTTGCCTGATGAAGATAGCTTTTTGCGCCATTTGCCCTGAAATTTCCGCAGAATTCATATTTTTGTTTATTTCCTACCTCCGCCCAGTTTTGATGTTTCTCCGATGTACGCTCTAACTGACTGATTTCGCGTTTTAATTTTTCCTCAGCTTTCCGTTCAAAGACTTCTTTCCGCTCCATGTTTTCTTTCCACGAAGAATAGTTTCCTCTTTCCAGTTCCACCGTTGCTTTATTAATTGCTAATATGTGGTCTGTCACTTTATCCAAAAAACTTTTATCATGGGATACTACGATGTAACCGGTTTTCTTATTGAGGTAATTTACAATGGTATTTTTACCTGTTACGTCCAGATGCTCTGTCGGCTCGTCCAAAAGTATAAAAGAATCTTTTCTTAGGAAAAGTGCAATTATCTGGATTCTTGTTTTCTCCCCGCCGGATAATGTTTCATAATCCTGCTCTAAAATGTTTTCACGCATTTCCATTTGATTCAGTTCTTTTCTGATTCTGCTTTCTATGGTATAACCATCTGCATCAATATACTGTTCCAACAGTTTTTCATACTTTTTCAGGCTTTCCTTTGTATTTTCTTCCAGGCAGCTTTCCATTTCTTTTTCTATTGTTGCAATTTTTGCAATATTTTCTTTTATTACATCAATTGTTTTAGAAAAATTAGTGTTTACTTTGTAGGGAAAGAGCTGTGGGGTTACTTCTGTGCTGATGTTTCCGCTTTTTGTTTCTAAGTCGCCATATATCAGACGAAGCAGCGTTGTTTTCCCTCTCCCATTTCTTCCGATGAGCCCAAGCTTCCAGCCGGTATCCAGTGTAAAGTTGATGTTTTTAAATACCGGATGTTCTATATCTGTATAATAAAAAGTTACGTTATTCAATTTTATTTTTGCCATAATGCCTCTCTTTCTGCGCTTTTACGCATGACTGGCATATGTGCGTGACTGCCAGTCTTACTCTGTTGCTTTTTTCTTTTCTACAAAAATCAACATGACATTCACCTCCATAAATTGATGTAATGTGCCGACTGGACTGAATAAATTGAAAAGGCATCTCCGCTGAGCGTTTTTGCGTTATGTAAAATGTCTTACTGCTTAGTGTAGCAAGGTGTTTCCCATAACTTATGAGAAGCACGCTTTGCGAGCTTCTCCTCGCTACTCGTCTAAAAAAAAATCTGTTTTCTTCCGAAAACAGATTTTTACGCAAATTTATATTCCAAATTCTCTATCCTGATTCTTTTCATTAAAATACGGCTCCGTATAATATATATGGGCAATTTTCTTATAACAGGATAAAGCTTCTGTGAAGTATATAAAATGATAAAATCCAATTCGGCAACAAAAGAAAATCTGCAAGCAGATTTCATCTTTCATAAAATATTTTTTACCAAACCAGATTTTAAATCATTCTTCCACCTTCACGTTATGTGCCTTTCTTTTTGATAAGTTTATGGTAACATAAGGAAGTTATTGATTCAACACTTTTTTACATCCTCCACCTTATCTTCTCCGGATACCTATCTTCTGCTAAGAAGAAATCCCCGACACTCATTTTTTCCCACTCACCGGCAGAAAAATGCATCTTATAGATAAGATACCCAAGTGTTACCTCTCTTACTTCCTTTGCTTCAAGAACGATGTAGTCTGTTTCATTTCCGATTTCGAAAAATACTTCCGGTGCAAGACCGTTACTATAATCTTCTTTTTCAAGATAGATATCGTAAAGCGCAACTTCCTTTTCTTCGTCTGACTGATTTTCTAATTCAATCGTTACTTCCACTGTTTTAAAGGGATAATCTGTTCCCATTTCATTTATAAAGTCCTGACTATACCTTGTCTCTGCTTCTTCCATGGAAAACATTTCTGCTTTTATAACTTCCATCGCTACTTCATCCTGAAGCTCTGCTGTGTCATTTTTCTGCACATCCACTTTTACTACCTGTGGGTATTTTTTATTTATTTGTATGATTTTTGTTCCTGCAAAAACTGCACATGCCAACAATACAACTGCAAGCAGGAGATATACACTAAGCTTTTGTTTTTTCACGGACATTCCCCTCTTCTACCATAAATATTTTATCTGCTAAAAGTTCCAGCTCTTCCTTGTCGTGAGAAGCTACTACAATCAACGCACCTTCTTCTTTTCTTTTGTTTAAGATATCACGTAATACTTTTACACTTTTCTCATCAAGGGCATTGGTTGGCTCGTCTAACAGAATCAGCTTTGGCTTTTCCATAAGTGCCGCCGCAATTCCTAATTTCTGCTTCATTCCCAGTGAAAAATTTCTATACTTCTTTTTCCCACAGTCTTCTAAGCCTACTTCTTTTAAAATATCTAAAATGTCCTGTTCTGATATTTTATGATTTATGTCTGCTAACATTTTTAAGTTTTTGAAAGCGCTATAGCCCTGAATAAATCCCGGATTTTCAATCAGTGCTCCCACACTCTCCGGAAAGTCGGTATCTTTTCCAAGTATTTTCCCGTCAACACAAACTGTTCCCTCTGTTGGAATTAGTAAACCGCACATGGCTTTTAACAATAGTGTCTTGCCGGAACCATTTTTCCCCTGCAAGCCATAGATTTTTCCTTTTTCCAACGTAAGACTTACCTGATTTAACAGCGTTTGTCCTTTTATCTCTTTTGAAACCTTCTCAATTGTCAGATACATTTCTCTCTCCTTTATCTCTCCCAGTATTTGATTTTCTTTTTTCCTAAAATATAAAAAATCATCATTCCTGCAATACTTACTGCGATACACACCGGTGCTGATATTCCGCTATCTCCGACATAAATGGAATTTCGATAAAACATTGTTGCATTCCCTACCAGAAATATATTACTTGTATAAAGTGATGCTATTAAGTAACCACTGCATACTATGACTGCCACTGCCGGGGAACATATCAATTCGAAAAACAGCTCCATAAATCCCATACACAAGCTGGCAAATAGCGGCAGAACAAAGGTTATTATCAGATATCCGGCATCCACGCCATATGTAAATTCGCCCATCCAGATATCCGATGCAGGAGTAAGTGCCATTCCTCCCGTCAATGCTGCAAAGACCACAAGAAATAAAAAGAACATTGCATAAAAAATAATAGTACTTGCAATCAGCCATATACATTTTGATTTCCACCAGTTCACCCGGCTGCCGCTTCGTAGCATATTCTGATATCCGTTTTTATTTAAATCATTTCCACAATAACCTGCCAGCAACAGGATATAGCTGCTATGTAAAACAATCCATTCTGACGGGATATTTATCTGCCTTTGCCGTTTTTCTGTTATCGCAGGTATTCCCTTGAACCACTTTACGATATAATTTCCAAGGGATGGCAGTTCAAAAAACTGTTCCTCATAGCATTCCACTGCCTGCTTCATTTCCACGCTTCCGATAATCATAATCAGTACTGCGACCAGCAGATAACTTTTCCATCGGTGTAATATACCCCTCTTTAAATCGTATGCTACTGTTTCCCATCTCATAAAAATTCTTTTCCTTTTTTTAACCGATACAGAATTGCCTGTTCTGCTCCAAGCCACCCGATGCCTGCAAAAAACGCAATCCATTTTTCTCTATTTAAAATCCAAAATTGATAATCTGCCTGAATTAGATTGAGCACAATCTTTATCTGTGGCTGGCTCATTTCAATTATTACGATGCCGATTCCTGCTAAAATCGTGTAAATAAAATTGAAGCTACTCCACCAGCCAATTAATACCAGCTGTGAAAAAATTATATTTCTAACCAGTTGTACTATGAAATTAACCAGCACCACTTCGCCTATTGTTACATCCGGCAAGATAGCACTGTTCATGATTGTAAAATAACCGGATAAGATTCCCCAGTTAATTCCTGCTTTTTTCCACACCATTCCACATACCAGTGGCACAATGACTGCGATTGCTGCGATTACAAAGCTCCAGAAAAAACAGAACAGCTGCTGTCTATGTAACAATTTCTTTTTCTTTTGCCATAATAATAACTGCATTGCTTCACAATGCTCCCCAATGCCATAGGCTGTTCCCAGTAATATCGGTGCAATGATAAAAATATTGTAGACTATATTGTTTCCTGCCAATACCTGTATATCTGCCTGCGTAAAAATATCCAGACTTACCGGACTTTGTTTTCCGAGTAATGCCACATAGACTGCAATACCAATGGTTTCAAATAGAAGTATTGCCGCTAAAATCAATGTTTTAAGCCTCATATTTTTTGCCTTTCCGGATATATACAATTAACACAAGCCCTATATATGCTGCTACCATTATTATGGAGCCAATTCCTTTGATTCCTACTCCGGGAATTAAAAAGGCATTTGGGGAAAAATCCTTTGTATCAAAGGTAGTTCCCATGCATTGTAAAAAATAGAAAATGCCATAGGGTATGATGAAAGCAAGGAATTTGTAATTTACACGACTGCATAATAACATCGCGCCCACTGCTATCATTCCACCTGCTATAAAATCAAAAAGCAGATATAATACTGTATACAAAAGTGGATGTGTATAGTAAAATTCACTTCCCATGCAATATGTCATTGGACCGATTGCCACAAATGGATCCGGTTTTAATGCCGGCCGCATAGTTGCTGTCAAAATTAAATTCAGCAACAATGGGATTGTCACACTGATTCCCCCAGACAGAAAGGTCACGATTCCTTTTACTCCAAAATACGCTTTTCTGTTGCATCTTAGCAGTACACTTTTTACATAGCCTGTCCTTAAATCATCAAAGTAACTTCCCACATAGGGCAGCACCGCCAATAATGGAAAAATCATATAATACCAGTAGGACTGCATATGATATGCGCCGGCTCCCATCCAGCATACATACAGATTGTCCGGCACATCCAGCTCGAACAGCTGCATCTTGTACACATACTGATAAAAATGCCATATTGCAATTCCACAGCCTATAAGTAGTGTTATGATAAATTCTTTTTCCAAAAACATTCGTTTTAGTTCATTCTTTAAGAGTGTCTGCATTCCACACATCCTCCAGTGATTTTTTATCCAATTATCTCTTAATTCAACGTATCTGCATCCCATACATTTTCTAAGGATTTGAGATATACCGCACAATATTCGTCCGGTTCTACATAATCTAAAGCACATCCTGTTGGATTATATGTTAATAAAAAATGGGAATCATTTGGTTCTTCCTCTTGGTTAATGATATAAACTAAATCGGTTGTGACCGTATCTCCATCCTTGATTATCCCCTGATATATATCAGGGTCCGCTATATATTCAGTCAATAATGTCGTTCCATCCATCTGAATTAATCCACATTTTAAATCAGAATCCTCAAAAAAACCTAACCATATGGAATTTAACCAAAAATCTTCTTCTTTATCGCGTGTAATCGTTGTATTTATAATTACATAAGCTTCGTTTTCTGCTAATTTTCCTTCTGCATCTAATTCTGGTTCTAAATCATCATGCCAATCACCTTTTTTTCTTGTAACGGTGACATCATTTACAGTGAGGGATATTCCGCCCAAACTTATTGTTTCTCCTTCCTGTGCTACTTCACAACCATAGGTAGCAATTTCGATTTTGGATTGCAGCGTCAGTTCTTCGGTTATGCTTTCAGTTTCTGTGTTAATTTGATTTTCTGTGTTTTCTATTTTTACTGCTTCAGTAGATTTATTACTTTTTTCTACAGTTGAATTCTGACAAGCAGTTAGTGTTAATGCACCTGATAGACAGCACAAATATAATAGTATTTTTTTCTTCATGTTTTTTTCCTTCCTCTTATGTTTTATATAATTCTCTATAACTATAAAACAAATAATTTAACATTACTTTAAGTTATTCTTACAACTTGGAATATTTTTTAAGGCAATTTTTAATATTTTTAGAAGAATGTATCTATTTTGTATCTAAAAAATAATTTCTATAGAGGAACAATGTTTTCATTTTTTCAGTAAATCAAAAAAAGAGACCAGCCATTCCTATGATGTGACCCCAAAAAGTTAGACTTTTATTGCGTAACAGATTTTAATGTCTGT
>CAYMIS010000115.1:0-10328 GCA_964390485.1 uncultured Roseburia sp.
GTTATATTCCTATAAATCACTAAATATATCCCCTTTTTTGCCGATAATAAAGGTACAGCGGTATTCATGGCCAGAATCTGCTGAAACTAATTTGGACAAACCAGGGACGGTAGCCAAAAAGGAAATGGATTTTCTTTTTTGTTACCGTCTTTTTATTTCTTTTTGAAAGGAAGCATTCAGAAATAATCGGGGAGGTCCCAAAAAAGGGGTGAAAAACGTGATTATTCAATCAGATTCCATTTCATTGAATTCACGCCGGAGTTATGAAGAAACTACGATTCGCAATTACTCCCTTTCTGTCTGGGATAACAGAACCGGAGCAACTGCCGAAACTAATGTTTCTGAGGTCGACAAATATTCAGAAAACAACGACTTCACCGAAGAAGAACAATCTGAATCTACGAATTCCCAGAAGGAAAGTACCGGCTCTATGCGTGATTTAATGGAACAGTTCCGCTCTACCCAGAGCATTCATGGTTCTATTATAAAAGACCGGTTAAAAACCATGGACGAAATACAGCAGCAATCTATTGATTATCTGCTTTATCTTCTCTTTGGAAAAAAAGTACCCGCACCAGACCTTAGTATTTATGCCTCAGAAGAAACAGCACCTATTGCTTCTGATATTTCAAGTGGTACCGGAAATGTGGGAACAGGAGGAACTTATTCTTCTTATTTCTCCTATTCCGAAAAAGAAACCACCAGTTTTCATACAACGGGAACTGCTGTAACGGCTGATGGAAGAGAACTTTCTTTTGACATTGACCTTACAATGTCACGTTCTTTTTCCATGACAGCATCTAATGTCATTGATTTCGGCGCACCAAATTTATGCGACCCGCTGGTAATCAACTTGAGCAGCAATCCTGCTTCTGTGTCTGACCAAAAATTCTATTTTGATATCGATTCTGATGGAAAAATGGATGAGATTTCTTATCTGAATTCAGAAAGCGGTTATCTGGCATTGGATAAAAATAATGATGGCATCATCAATAACGGAAGCGAATTATTCGGTACTGCAAGCGGAGACGGCTTTGCTGACCTTACTGCTTATGATGAGGACAAAAATGGCTGGATTGACGAAGCGGATGCTATTTTCGACAAACTCCTTATCTGGACGAAGGATGCTTCCGGAAATGGCAAATTATGTGCCATTGGAAAAGCCGGTGTCGGTGCCATTTATCTTGGCAGCTCCGAAACGGAATTTTCTTTAAAATCAAGTACGAATGCAACAAATGCTATTATCCGGAAAACAGGATTCTTTTTGTACGAAGAAGGGGGATGTGGAACACTTCAACAGCTAGACCTTGCGACTTAATCCCGATTATAACCACACAAAAACGACTTCTCAATAATACGGTTATAATCAATCTAATTAAAATTGCTTTCAAAAATTATACAATAACAAAAAAGAGTAGAAAACCAATTCCTCCCAGAATCGGTCTTCTGCTCTTTGTAATGTTATCAGAAATTACTCATGTCAAAATCCTATTTCTTATGCTCTTTTCAAATATTTCTTTAAAAATTCAATTAATGCCTGCATTTCCTCATCTGTACCGATACTAATACGCAGATAATCAGAAATACGCTCTTTTGAAAAATATCGCACATAAATATTTTCCTGTTTCAATGCCTCAAAAATCTCCTTTGCAGAAACACTTTCATGCTTTGCAAATACAAAATTACTCATGGAATCGCCAAAGCTAAAACCTAATTTTTTCAATTCCTGCTTCGTCCATTCTCTTGTGGCAATTACTTTTTGACAGGTTTCTTCAAAATATGCTTTATCCTTTACTGCCTCTACTCCAAGTACTAAAGCCGTCTGGTTCATGGTATAGGAGTTGAAGGAATATTTCACATCATTAATGTATTTGATAAGTTTTTCATTTCCCATTGCATAGCCAATACGCATACCTGCCATGGAGCGGGATTTCGAAAAGGTCTGTACTACCAGAAGATTGTCATATTTTTCAATTAATGGAAGGGCTGATTCTCCTCCAAAATCGATATATGCCTCATCCACAACCACAATCACATCCCGGTTATGTTCCATTATATCCTCAATTTCTGAAAGAGGCATTAAAATACCGGTTGGCGCATTTGGATTTGGAAAAATCACACCACCATTTTCTCCATAATAATCCTCTTTTTTTATTAAAAAGTTCTCATCTAAAGCCTTCACTTCATAAGGAATACGAAGCATATCTGCCCACACATCATAGAAGGAATAAGTAACATCCGGAAACAGCAGCGGTTTATCGGAATTAAAAAATGTCATAAATATCATTGCCAGGACATCATCAGAACCTACTCCCACAAATACCTGACTGCTGTTTAATCCATAATATTCTGCTATTGCATCCACTAAAATCTTACAATCCGGCTGAGGATAACGGCGTAATAAGTCTGTATTTAATTCCTTTAATGCCTTTACCACCCCCGGTGCCGGTGGATATGGATTCTCATTTGTATTTAATTTAATTATTTTTTCCTGTTTTGGCTGCTCGCCTGGAACATATGGAACTACTTTTCTAACATAGGATTCCCAGTTGCTCATTTTACTAACTCTACCTTTCCCATGCCTGCCATTATCTGCGCTGTATTTTATGCAGGCACACCTATTTCTATGCACATATTTTTATACACATATCACGCTCACTGCAATATACTTTTCCACATCAATTACCCTAACATCAAAACCCTTCTGCCTTTGTACCGATGCATTATGAAAGTTTAAATTCTTCTGCCACCTTTGCAAATGCCTGTAAGGAATTCTGTACGGTTTCATGGGATACGCAGTAAGCCAGCCGGACATAACCCGGACAACCGAAAGCACTGCCTTTCACCATAATAATGTTATACTTTTTACCTGCTGCTACAAATTCTTCTTCCTTTGCTACCGGAGATTTTACCCAGAGATAAAATGCACCTTCCGGTTTAATACAGGTAAATCCAAGCTTTGTTAAGCCTTCATATAGCATAATTCTATTTTCATCATAAAAATCTATATTCGTTTTCTCATCTAAACATCTTGCCACAGCCTTCTGCAACAGGGATGGAGCATTTACGAAACCAAGCGTACGATTAGATACATTAATACCACTAATCACTGTTTCTGCATCTGTTACTTCGTTTGGAACTACCACATATCCGATACGTTCTCCCGGCAGGGAAAGAGACTTACTGAAGGAATAACCCACCAGCGTATTTTTATGATATTTTGTCAAAAAGTCTTCTTTATTTCCATCATATACTAACTCACGATATGGTTCATCGGACACAAGATAAATCTCATGCTGGTACTCCGCTTCTTTTTTTGCAAGAATTGCACCTATTCTCTCCATGGTATCCTGATGATAAATAACTCCGGTCGGGTTGTTTGGTGTATTTACGATAACCGCCTTTGTTTTTGCTGTAATTTTCTCTTCAAACTGTTTTAAATCCGGCTGGAATGTCTCATAATCCGGTTCAACGATTACAATTCTGGCATCAAAGTTTGCCACATAGCTTTTGTATTCTCCAAAAAAAGGAGCAAATACAACTACTTCATCCTCCGGGTCTAAAATCGTTTTAAAAATGATATTCAGCCCTCCGGCTGCCCCAACTGTCATAATCACATTATGGTAATCAAAAGCTGTGCCAAATCTTTTATTTAAATTCTGCGCCACTGCTTCCCGCACATCCTCATAACCGGAGTTGTCCATGTAGCCATGAAGTGTCAGCATATCTTCTTCTGAAAGTAAATCTCTGATTGCCTGATTTACCGCTTCCGGTGCCGGTGTTGCCGGATTTCCCAGGGAAAAATCGTATACGTTTTCTTTTCCTACCTTTGCAGCCAACTCCTTGCCCTCTACAAACATTGCACGAATTGCAGAGCTGCCCTTTAATGCTTCCTGAATTTTCTTTGAAACCATTGATACCTCTTATCTGCGCACGTCATTTATTTTATATCTTTATGAAAGCTTTTTGCATGCGCGCAAACAGGCTTTCTTATCTCCTTTATTTCATCACTTTACCATACTACAACAAAGAAGTAAAGTAATTCCACAAATAATCTTTATCCTTTTGGTCAGGATAAACTGCTGCCAATTATTATAACAAAAACCGGCAGACATTTAAATGCCTGCCGGTAATATACCTGCAATAATTTAAGTATTATTCTGCTGATTCAGTTTCCGGTTCTTCTGTAACCTCTTCTGTCTCAGTTTCCGGTTCTTCTGTTTCTGGAACTTCTGTTTCTGAAACTTCTGTTTCATTTACTTCTGTTTCCGGAACCTCTGTTTCTGGAACCTCTGTTTCTGGAACTTCTGTCTCTGGAACTTCTGTTTCTGGTTCTTCTGTCTCTGGAACTTCTGTTTCTGGAACTTCTGTTTCATTTACTTCTGTCTCTGGAACTTCTGTCTCTGGAACTTCTGTCTCTGAAACTTCAGTTTCATTTACTTCTGTTTCCGGTTCTTCTGTTTCTGAAACTTCTGTTTCTGGTTCTTCTTCTGTTTCAGTTTCCTCTGTTTCAGCTGTCTCTTCTACTTCAGTTTCCTCTGCTTCTGCTGCATCTACTTCAAAGGATAATGAATATACTTTTTCATTTCCTGCATAGTCACCTAACAATACATAGAATTCATTACCAATCTGTGCAAGATTAAATAACATTGTGCAGTTTTCTCCTGCTGCAACATTTTCTGTTCCGGAGCCTCCGATAAGATTAGCTTCTGTATCTAAGAACATAATTGCTGCAGTATTTACATTATCACTAAATGTTACCTGAAGATATTCTGTTCCTGTAGCTTCATCTACAACCACTTTTGCATCCTTTAATACCGGTGCTTCTGTATCAATTGTAATTGGCACTATCCACTCATCAGACAAGTTGTTTGATGCATGCTTGTCATAATCTACAGCTGCTTTAATAGAAAGTGTTACCTTTGTATTATTTGCAAGTGCATTGCCTTCTTTATCTGTCAGTGTATATGGTGTACCATACCATGAATAAACAAATGGCAGACACAGACCATTTCCTGATGAATAGCAGGATTTTGATACATTTTCAATTACTTCTTCGAAGTACACTTCACCTGTTTTGTCATCTGTGTAGCTAACGCTTAATGTTCTTGCATTACGAAGTAATGATACATACATATCATCAATATAATCCATAATACCATCATTATTAGGAGATAATGAAATATGGTTCATATCAAATTCTTCTCCATTTAAATATGGATTAGTTCCTGGAGTAAAGCTTGAGTTACCAAGCGCTGTAAATAAAATATTGTAATACTGGTTTGCTTCTAACTCATCATCTTCCTGCCAGTAATAGCCGGAGTCAAGAATTGGAGCCTTAGTCCAGTCACCATAGAATGCAAGATATGGAAGTGATAAATCTACTCCTCCGGCATTCTTTGCTGTTAAAGTTGTAAATCCTTCTACATAGATACCATTTTCAAAGTTCGTATCCATATAGTTCTTGCCTTCTGCCGCTACATTTACAGAAACATTAATTGCTGCTGTTTCTCCGGCAGCTACTTTTAATACTTCTTCTGTAAGGTCAACCTTTTCTACCTGTTTACCTACCAGTGTATCTAAGTATGCCTGTACGTCTGCCTTATCAACTGCATCATTTTTGTTTACATCATAACGGAAAGCATCAGATGCTTCTGCAAGCTTTTTCGCATCTAAAGTTTTCAAATAAAGCTGACGTGCATCTGCTGTATCTGTTACACCATTATCATTAAAGTCAGCTACAGCTACCATGTTGTCAGATGTTTCCGCTGTTGTTGCAGCTAAAGCAACCGGTGTCATTGACATGAAATTTTTACCGGTATATTCATCATACATTACACCTTCTGTCTGGCTTGTTGTAGAAAGTGTGTAATATAATGCATCTTCACTAAAGTTTGTTACATTAAATGCATAAGAGTATGCACCTGCTTTATTTACATCGTCACCAAGTTCAATCTTTGGTACTTCTTCTCCTTCTACAGAAAGATAAGCGCCTGTCTTTACTGCATTATATGCATTTACAAGACCTGTACCCTGACTACGTGGAGAAAATTCTAATGTTTCATCATATGCTAATGGAATTGCTGTACTTGTAATTAATGCATTTACAAAATTATGTAATTCAGATGCAGACATTTCCGGATAATTTGCTTTTGCATACTGCATAACGAGTGCAGATACACCTGCCATATTCGGGCTTGCCATAGAAGTACCGCTCATTAAACCATAGGTTCCATTATCTCTTGTAGAATAGATATTTCCACCTGGTGCTGTAATGTCTGGCTCTAAGCAAAGGTCTGGTGATACACCCCAGGAAGAGAAATCGCTCATTCTGTATGCTGTTTCACTCTCTAATATTGCTTTTTTGTCAGAAACAAAAATTGTTGCTGACGCATCTGCTGCTTTCGCACTTGCAAGAAACTCTCCATCCTGCATTGTAATAGATGCACATGGAATGGTTGCTGTTCCGGAAGATAAATCCATGCTGATTGTTCCGGAAGTATTGTTATAAATAAGACAAGCAACTGCGCCTGCTTCCTGTGCTAATGCACATTTTTCTGTAAAGGCGGTTACACCACGCTGTACAACTGCAATTTTTCCTGCTACATCTGCATTTGTGAAATCTTCTAAAGACTGTCCACAATTTGGAACCATTGCATAATCATAGGACTGTCCTGCAATTGTTATTACTGCCGGATTTGCTGTACCACTTCCATCCTGATATGCAAGTTTTTTACCTGCGACTTCAAGATAATCTGTTTTACTTCCTACATTGTCTACACTGGCAACAGATGTCGCATTTACATAAGTTGCTGGTGATCCAACCGTACTGTTATCCGGGTTGCTTGTAAGGTTTGTATTTGTTCCCCAAAGGTTTCCTTCACCCATAGTTGCAGAGTTACCTGCTGAAATAGCAAGAATTGTATTTGTTTCAGATACTCTTCCATAAATAGCATCTAATATCTCTCCATCAGAAGTAAATCCGGCTGGAGAACCAAGACTCATATTAATAACATCTGCTCCTAAGATTAAGGAGTCTTCCACTGCTGCTAAGATATCTTCGGTATAAGCTCCACCACCTGCACCGAATACCTTCATAACATATAACTGTGCATCTGGTGCTACACCAACTGCTTCCCCATCTCCAAGGTCATTTGCTGCTGCAATACCTGCCACGTGGGTACCATGGTCACCTTCATCATCAGAACCATGATTAATTACAAGGTTTCTGTCTACATAGTTGAAACCATATGCAATTTTTGTGCTGTAGTATACATCATCTGCTGTTAAGTTGGAATATAAAGCACTTGCATTTAACTGACCAAGTACAGAAGAAATGGAACTCTTTGTTGCAGAATCTTCTGTCAGTTTATCTGCTGCTAATGCGCCAAAATTCTGATGGTCTTCATCAATACCGGTATCAACGATAGCAATCTTAATACCTTTTCCTGTATATCCATCTGCCCATGTAGCATCACGGCCAATCATTACGCCATCTGCTACTGTCTGTGGGTCTGCTGTTTCGCAAGCTTCATATACCGGCTGTAAGATAACATCCTTAACGCCTTTAATCGCTTCGATTTCTTCAATCATTCCATAAGGAACTTCTGCTGCTACACCGTTTAATAACCAGGTATAATGATAATTAACATCCAGGTCGTCGCCGCCTAATGCTTTTTTCTCAATTTTAGAAACAACGGAGTCCTGCTTCTGTTCCATTAATTTTGTTTTAAGCTTGTTCGCCCAGTCCATCGTAGCATCACTATCATTTTCAATAATGGAATCTCCATCCATTATGATAATAACGCGAACCATATCCTCCGGACTTACTGTTTCTTCATTTAAAATTTTCTGTACCGGATTTTCTTCTTTGTTTTCTTTTACAAGATCAACATCCAAAGAATCTCTGTCTACTTCTTCAATGGTTACACTCTTAGCAGCTGCTGCCTTTTCTGCCTCAATCTGCTCTGCTTCTTTTATTGCATTTTCCTGTGCAGCCTTATCCTGTAATGCTTTCTCTTCTACTGCTCTTTCTTCCGCAGTTCTTTCTAAAAATGCTTTTTCTTCTTCTGACATAAATGGATTAGCTTCCATTGTTGGTGCAGTTGATGCTGTTGCCGTCAAAGGAGCGGATACAAGCATACCTGCTGACATTGCCAGTGCTAATACTTTTTTTAACTTCATCTAGGTATCCTCCTTACTTAAGCTTTCTTTTTCTTAACGGCAAATGCAACTACTACAAGACCTGCCAATAAAACTAAGATGCCTGCTGCTGCAAAATTATTGTCGCCGGTTGCTACACTTTTCACTGCTGTTGTATCAACTACGATTACATAGTCTGATGCATGAGTAAATGTAAGTGCTGCACTTCCATCTGCTGCAATCTTAGCAGAAGTTACAGCTTCCATTTTACCTGTTGTTGGATTATAGTAATACAGATTTGCATATTTACCAACATTATCAGTTCCCTGAGCGATAATCATGGTTGCCTGGCATCCAAAATCACCACTATGTGCAAGGTTGATTTCTGTATATGCTCTTCCATTTACAAGGCTGCTTACAACACCTGCCGGAATGTTATTAGAACCAACTGTAACTCCTAAGTTAATGCTGATTGCTTCACCGGTAATTGTTGTTCCATTGATGCTCCATTTAATGCCATTATCCATTACAAATACAACATTTTTGTTCTGGCCCTTCAAAGCTTCCATGAATTCCTGTGGTACAACTGTTCCATTGTTCATAAATACTTCCATTGTGCCATTTTCCGCAATATTTGCAAGACCTGCAATAGCATCCTGCCAGCCATTGTTCACACTTACCTGTCCTGAGATATGTGTAACGTCATCTTTCTTGTCGTTATCATCTTCCGGTTCTTCGCTGACTTCTGGTTCTTCTGTTTCCTCTGTTTCTTCTGGTTCTTCCGTCTCTTCGGTTTCTTCGGTCTCTTCTGTTTCCTCAGTCTCTTCCGCTTCTTCAAGAGTTCCTGTTACCAAAGCATCTCCTGCTTCGTTGTGAGCAACACTGGATACTGTTGCTGTTACATCCTTATCTGCATATGCTTCGTTTACATCAAAAGTAACTGTGAATACTGTTCCCTCTTCGATTGCTTCTGCTGCAAGATAACTTACTTTTACAGAACCATCTTCCACATTTACAGAATACATATCTACTGCATCTGATACTACTACATCATTTTCCTCACAGGATAATGCTGCTGTGTCAAATTTAATTTCGGTGACACCATCCGCTGCTTTTCCATTTGTTTCAATGGATACACGATAGGTTGTCTTCGCTTCACGACTGTCAGTGTTCCAAACATCTGGTGCTGTAGCTGCACAAACAGTTGTGGTAAGCATTACTGTTAATAAACCTGTCGTTAATAAAGTGACAAATTTTTTCATATAAATCCTCCTATAAGTATTGTTTATTTGTATTTTTCATAGCTCGTTTTCCTCTTACTTCTCCCCTCCTTTTCACTTTACTTTTAACCTCTATGTACGGGCTTCCTTCATGTCTCACTGTTCTTTTATCAGGTCAACACTTTAATGTAATGAAGTTATTGGGTAAAAGCCCCCTACTTAAAAAATGGATAAAGAATTCTGGTGCTTTCCAGATTCCATATCCATTTACAGACAACTTCACAGTCTTTGTATAGTAGTTAAAATGTATACCCAGTGAACTCGTATACAATTATACAAATTATCCCGCTTTTTGATATTAGCACTTCAATGCGCTATCGTCAATTATTTTTTCTAAATTTCATCAGGTTTTTCGGCATTTTTTCATACTTAAAAACATAGTAAAATCCGGAAAAAAAATCTATCAGATAAATTTTTTTCCGGATTTTCTATTACTCAATTTTCTACTTTTTTTAAAGCGTTTTTTCAGTTTCCCAAATTCACGCTACCTACTGTTTTGGCAAAAACAAAACTCAATGTTTAGTTTCCATTTACACTATCTACAAATTTCTGGAAAGCCTTACGTCCTTCCTCTGTACATTTATATACACCAGCATCTAATAATACTTCATTGAATACCAGACCAATTTCTGTCTGAATAATCTCATGCAGCTTCTCTGGTGTCACTTTTCCTTCCAAAGCTGTTCCTACAGCATAACCATACTTTGGTAAAATTTCTTCTACCCAGTCTGCATGAATCGAAAGAGTCTCATCCTTGCGGATATCTGCTCCTTCTAAAATAGCCTTTTCTAAGGCTGCCATTTCATCCTTTAATCTTGCCGGAAGTACCGCAAGACCCATAACTTCAATCAGACCAATATTTTCTTTTTTAATATGATGAAGCTTTGCATGAGGATGATATACCCC
>CAYMIS010000116.1:0-10320 GCA_964390485.1 uncultured Roseburia sp.
CAAAACGTTATTCAGCGAAAACGGCAAAGAATTTCTAAGGTTTTATCCAACACTCACCGAACTTTTCTTTACAAAAGAATAAAAGTGAATACTCTAAGTTTCTGATAATACCAATTATGACAGTAGGATTGGTAAATAATTTTGCAACAGCCTCATAATTTGTGCAGAAATGTCCTGAATGATTTGTGCATAAAACATGCAAAAAACACTGTAAAAGATTGAAAATGTAAACAAATGCACAAATAATGGGAGAAAGGTACTAATTGCATTTGGTTAAAATGACGTTTTTGGACAAAAATAGTAAAAAAATATGTGCAATTTGGTTGCGTGAAAAACTGAAAAAATATTAAATACATAGTGTACAGCTTTAGAATGGGGTATGAAATATAAAAAAGGAGAGGTAGAAGGAAATGAAAAAAAGAGTGTTGGCGTATTTATTATCCATCACTATGCTGGCAACAAATCTTTGTTCAGCAGATGTTGTTATGGCAACAGAAGCTCAAGTGCCGGTAAATGAAGTGGTTAATAATACGAACCCAGAAGGCGAAGCGTCGTCAGAAAATACGGGGGGGAGTGCGTCTGAGTCCGCAGAAGAAGCGGTATCAACAGAGATGCAGCCTGCCGAGACAGAAGCAGCAGGAGAGACAGAGGAAACTGCCGGAACAGAGACAGTGACCGAGACAGAGGAAACTGCCGGAACAGAGGCAGTGGCAGAAACAGAAGAAACTGCCGGAACAGAGACAGAGACCGAAACAGAGGAAACTGCCGGAACAGAAGTAGTAACAGAAACCGAAGAAACTGCCGAAACAGAAGTAGTAACAGAAACCGAAGAAGCTGCTGAAACAGAAACCGTAACAGAAGCAGAAGAATCTACTGAAACAGAGGACATGACAGAAACTGTAGAGGAGACAACAGAAGAGGTAACGGAGACCGAAGAGGCTGTAGAAACCGAGGAAGCCGCAGTAATGTCCTTAAGCGCAGAGGATGAAGATTATAACGATTTTACAGAAGATGCACAAATTGGTTCCTATAGCTTTGGAACAGACATTACTGTAGAAAATACATATTCAAGTGAAACAGGAATTGGTTTTTCTAAGGTAGAGTACACAGAAGAAGCAGCCGGATGGGTAAATAATGTATATTATCCAAGAGTGGTAACAGAAACAGAGGGGGATGCTTCTTATGTAGCAGCTGCAGAGGGAGCTCTGGCAATCTCTTCTAAAGTATGGACCGAGACAGAAAGCTCCGGATATGGTGTATATACCTATGAAAATACAGCAACCTTTGACATGGATTTGGCAAATGCTGATTACAAGGTAGAGGTTTCGTTTACAAATCCGACCGATAGCGCATATACAGCATATGTAGAGGCGGAAGATATTACAAAAGCATCTGATATCAGTGTGGCAGCAAAGGGAACAGCAACAGTTCAGTTTACTGCTGTATTAGTAGATGGACAGTTAAATCTTAAATTTTTAGCTCCATCTACAGCAACAACGGAAAGTGATGCTACAACACAGACAGTATATGTCAGCAAAGTAACAGTAACACGTCTGGCAACAAACGAAAGTGGAGAAAAGCCTACAGTATTTATTGCGTCTGATTCTACCGTACAGACTTATGAGAAAAATTATTATCCACAGACCGGCTGGGGTCAGGTATTAAACTCATTTTTTGGAGAAACAGTGGAAGAGCGTGAATGTGATGACTGTAATTACAGCCAGGCACAGACCTATGAAACAGTAAATGTGACAGTAGAGAACCGTGCAATTGGTGGACGTTCTTCGAAATCCTTTATTGATGAAGGAAAACTAGATGATCTTTTAGAGGATGTAAAACCTGGGGATTATTTATTAATTCAGTGGGGACATAATGATGCTACTTACTCCAGACCAAACCGTTACGTAGCATCAACAGATTTTGAAAAATGGATTCAGGTATATGTAGATGGAGCAATTCAGCGTGGTGCAACACCGGTATTGGTGACACCGGTTGCGAGATACAGCTATACCACAGATACAGATGGAAATCTTGTTTCTTTTGCCAGCAATTTTGAAGCGTATCGTCAGGTAATGCTTAAAATGGCAGAAGAACAGGGACTAGCATATGTGGATTTAACACAGCGTTCCATTGATGTTTGTAACAATTTTGGAATTGAAGGTGCGAAATCTTTATTCCTGCATTTAAATGCCGGGGATTATCCGGAAGGTGCATATGCTGGTGGGGTGTCAGACTCTACACATTTACAGTATTATGGCGCATATAAATTTGCACAGTGCGTGGCTCAGGGAATTTTAGAATCTGAGAATGCAGCATTAGATAGTTTAAAAGAAAAGGTTGTATTAAATATTCCGGAAAATGTGCCGGGAACAGTAAGTGGCTTAACCGCAACTTCTGTAGGTGCAAGCAGTGTTTCTATGACATGGGATGTAGAAGCCGATGCAGAGTTATATTATATTTACCGGGCAGTCGTTGAAAGCGAAGAAGCAGCCGCAGAGGTGGATTTCTCAGCAGCAGCTAAATACTCCGTAAGTTCAACAAACAAGTACACCGATACCGGCTGTGAAGGCGGTAAGACTTATGTATATGCAATCTGTGGATTTAATGAAAAGGGTACAGGTTCTTTCTCAGAGCAGATTGTTGTTACTACAAAATCAGCAGGATACAAATTTGACTTTAATTACAATGATTCTCCAACAATGGAAGGGTGGATTGGAGTAAATCAAAATCAGGCATATGATGCAGAGCTTGGCTATGGATGGTTAAGTGCACCAGGAAACGGTCGTTACAGAAGTGGTAATGGAAATGAAGATTCTTCTGATATGGCAGATGATTTCTGTCTTGGAGCAGGGGAATTTGCCGTTGATTTACCAAATGGTGATTATGAGATTACTTTCTATGCGTGTGATTTATTACCGGGAACCAGTACCATTAAACCGGGATATACTGCGGAAGGCTTATCCGCAGGTTCCATTTCAACAAAACAGGCATTGGGAAGCTGTACTTCTACAGTACGAGTAACGGATGGACAGTTAAATATCGTTGTTGGTGGAACAAATCAGTACATCAATGGTATGACAATTACAGAATTGTTATTGGCACCATCCGGGCTGGTTGCAACAGAGATGAGCTTTGATGGAACAAAGGCAACCTTCTTAATTGGATTTAATCCGGTGGGAGAAGCAGTCAGCTATAATATTTATAAAAAGGGTACATCAGATAAGGAATTTAGTGTTGTAAAATCCTTTACAGCAGCAGAATATCAGGAAGATGAGTTGGGATGCAGAGCAATGTCTGCCGACTTAGGTGAGGTATATCAGTATTACATGACCTGCGTGACCGCAGATGGAACTGAATCTGCACCAAGTGAAACAATAACTGTGGAAGCCCTGGATTCTAGTGTAGCAACTCCGGCTGCACCGGCAAATGTTGTTTGCTTAAGCCCGACAGACAGTGATACAGAATTAAAGAGAAGTATCACAATTTCATGGGATGCAGTTGATTCTGCTATTAAGTATATTGTATACCGCTCTGAAAAAGCAGAGGGAACAAAAGGATTTACTGGTTTTGAAAAAATTGGAGAAGCAAGTGGAACATCATACACAGATGGCAACGGCGTTGCGACAAATATTTCTTACTATTATAAAGTTGCAGCTATGAATGCCGGTGGTATTGGTGAACTTTCAGAAGCATGCAAAACACCGGTAACAGGAAAACTGGTAGCAGGTGGACTGGAAGACTTAACAGACAGAGCATTAGTAGCAATTAACCTTGCAGGCGGAAAAGGTGCAGAAACACTGATTTCCGCAACAGATGCAGATGGAAATGAATATACAGAAGGTGCATATTTAAGCTGGAGAAGCTTCGAAGAAGACTTTACAGGAGGAGAACTTGCATCAACATTTACCGTATATTGCAATGATGAAGTAATTGCAGAAAATATCTCCAAAACAAACCTGATTTATCCATTAGGAAAAGCAGGAGATGTTTATAAGGTTGTTGGAAGCAATGACGAAGCACTTGGATTAAAAGTAATTGATACCCAAATCTGGGATAACCAGTATTTAGACTTAAACTTGTATTGTCCGGAAGATGCGACAATGCCGGATGGAACAACCTGTGACTATTCTGCAAACGATATGTCTGTTGGTGATTTAGATGGAGACGGACAGTTAGAATTAATCGTAAAATGGTATCCAAGCAATGCAAAGGATAACTCTGGTTCAGGATATACAGGAAAAACATTCTTAGATGGATATGATGTTAATTTTGCAACAGGGGAAGTTTCTTTAATGTGGCGAATTGACATGGGTGTAAATATCCGTTCCGGAGCACATTATACACAGTTCCAGGTATGGGATTATGATAATGATGGAAAATCAGAAATTGCAGTAAAAACTGCGGATGGAACAACCTCTTATAAGAGTACAGACGGAAGAGTAGATGGCTTGGAAATGGTAGCATATGTAGGTGCATGCGATGCATCTGCCCTTCCGGTAGAAACTGTAAGTACAAGTAATGATTACCGTAATGCAACAGGATATGTATTAGAAGGTCCGGAATACTTCTCCATTTTTAACGGAGAAGATGGAACAAAGGCAGCTCAGGATGTGGACTATACACCGGAACGTGGCAGCGTCAGTGCGTGGGGAGATGCCTATGGTAATCGTGTAGACCGATTTATTTCTGCAACAGCATATTTAGACGGTGAGACACCATTTGCTGTATTTGCAAGAGGATACTACACAAGAACCTGCCTGACAGCTTACTATTTGGCAGATTCCGATGGAGATGGTATTGGTGATACCATCAAAGAATATTGGGCATTTGATACAAATGATGCCGGAACACAGTACGAAGCTCAGGGTAACCATGGAATATCCGTCAATGATATTGATAACGATGGAAAAGATGAAATTATTTATGGTGCATTAACAATTGACCATGATGGAACGGTAAAATATAGCACTGGACTTGGTCATGGAGATGCAATGCATGTTTCTGACTGGGTATCATGGAATGAAGGCTTAGAAATCATGGCGGTTCATGAGCATGATAATGCGGCATACCATGTAGAAATCCACGATGCTGAAACTGGCGAAGTACTGATGGGATATTATACAGGAAAAGATACCGGACGTGGTGTGGCTTCTGATATTGACCCGACAGCAGAAGGTGCAGAGTGGTGGTCAATTGCCAGCCCAACTTATGAGTCAAATGATGAGCCTGAGTGGGATTCCACAAACGGAGAAGTATATTCATCTCATTCGACATTAGAGAACCTGATAAAATTATCAAATTGTACACCGGCATCTAATGCAACATTATTCTGGGATGGAGACTTACTGGCAGAAGTTTTAGATCATACTTTTAATAAAGAGGCTTATGCTCCAACAGGAACAGTAATTTCAAAATGGAATTATGAGGCAGAGACACAGGATAGATTACTGTATTCAACAGAAATCTGGTCAAATAACGGAACAAAAGGAAATCCGGGACTTTGTGCAGATATTCTCGGTGACTGGCGTGAAGAAGTTATTACAAGATGCTCTGCGGATAAGAACAAAGTAAGAATTTATACAACAACAATTGAAACAGATTATGTCGTACCATGCCTGTTAGAAGACCTTGCATACCGCGAAGGCGTAGCATGGCAGAATACAGGCTATAACCAGCCGGCAAATACAAGCTATCTGTTATCAGAAGGACTTGTAACAGCCCAGCTTACTGCAGGGGAAGTAACACCAAAGAGTGCTGAAATTTATTTCACAGCAGCCAGTGATGGTGTCAATGGTGGAGACATTACTGCATATGAAATCTATCGCGCAACAGAGGGTGAATACGAGAAAATCGATACTGTGGCAGTAGAAGATTTAGTAAAGGCAAATGCTGCAGGTGAAGCAGATGCGGACAGCAGCCAGAATGCAACAGTATACTTTGCAGAAGACTTTGAAGATGGTGTCAATGACAGCTTTGCATTAGTATCCTCTGCAAATTCTGACTATGAATATTTAGAGGCGGATACAGCAACAGTAAATAATAATACAAGCAGTTATGTATATGGTGTTGGCGCAAGAAGTGGTGGTGACACAGCAACTCAGGTAAATGGGCTGGCAGTGGACAAAAATGCAAAAGTTACTTTTGATGTGAAAATGGATGCATGTATGTCTGGAAAGAGCTCAAGTATTGCACTCCTTGGCGCAAAAAATACATACAACTGGTTAAGCAGTGATTCTGAGATTCTTACAATTACAGCAACAGCAAACGGTAACGGATACTGGGGAAGTGTTACAGTAAATGGAACTGATATCACAGCCAAGGCAAACGTAAATAATGGAACAGCAAACGGAGAATCCTCAGGAAAAGGCGGCTTATTAAGAGATACCACCGGATGGCTTCGTGTAACAGCTGAAATTGATTTTGAAAATCAGAAGGTTAACGTAGTAATTACACGTATTTCTGATGGCAGCGAAGTATTTAGTGGCGAAGTGGCATTTGTGGATGCAGGCGTAACAGCCCTTGATACTATTTATATGGCAGCAGGAAAAGTATATGGCGGCGTATTTGTAGATAATGTATCTGTCACAGAAATCGTAGAAGTTTCGGTAGAAGATACAAAGGAACAGGCAGAAACACGTTATGTTTACACTGACAATCAGGTAAGCGCAAATACAACCTATAGCTACAAGATTGCAGCAGTAGTCAATAGCAAAACATCACATATGTCAAGAGAAGTAAGCCTTACAACAGGAATTGATATTGCAGAAGTAAAAGATATTGTTGTGAAGGATATCGTACAGGATACTGTTTTAGAGGATGGAAAGACAGTAGTAGATTTACTGCCACAGACAGCAACAGTTGTAGATACTGATGGCAATGAAGCTGAGGTTTTGGTAAGCTGGGATGCTTCTAATGTAGATATCTCTAAGGTTGGAGTTTATACTGCATATGCATCTATTAAGGGATATGCAAAAAATCCAATTGAAGTATCCGTAAATGTTATTGAAAATGCAATTCTTGGACAGGAAGATGTGGTTGTTTATGTAGTAGTAAATACAGAGATTGCAGCTTCTCTCCCGGCAACAGTAAATCTGAATTACTTAAACAAAACAACACAGGCGGCAGCAGTAACCTGGAGTGCAGATGGAATTGATACAACTAAGATTACTGGCGAAGAAGAATACTATGAGATGACAGGTGTTGTGGATGGAACAGCTTATGAAGTTACAGCCAAAGTACATGTGTTGGATAATTATGTAGTGTCCTTTGACCCGATTAACATTGAAGTAACCTATCTGACTGAAAATGTGGAAGAGTTCCTTCCGGAAACAGTAACTGCAACTTATGCAGATGGTACAGTAGCAGAAGCAGCAGTAAACTGGAATGCAGAGTTAATTGATGCAACCGTATTAGGAACACAGACAGTAGAAGTTACCGTAGAGAAATACAGCGAAGCTGTAACAGCAAATGTAAATGTGGTATATCCACTGGTAGCACAGTATGACTTTGGTATTACAGCAGGAGCAATAGCAGAAGGCTGGACAGAAGTTACTGTGAATGGAAAAGGCGGAACCAAGACCAACGAAGAATTAGGTATTTCCTATACAACAGAAAAAGGATATGGATTCTTAAATGGAGCAAATAGTATTCAGGGACGAAAGGAAGACTATACCTTTGCAGGAGCCCTTCCTTCTGAGGTATATACAGACTTTGCAATCCCGGATGGAAATACCTTTGCGGTGGATTTGGAAAACGGTGAATACGAAGTAACAGTAGTCAGTGGTTCTGTTTATAAGAGTACGGTAAAATGCACCGTAGAAGGTACAGGAGTTTCGGTATCCAATGCAGCAGGCAGCTATGCCACAGCAAGCACTATTGCAAATGTAACAGATGGACAGCTGACAGTAGAATTTACTACCGGAGCAACCTCCAGAACAGATGCATTAATTATCAGAAAAGTCATTGTACCGGTAATTGATGTGGAAGCATTAGCATTAAGTCAGAGTGAAGTACTTATGACAGCTATTGGCGAAACAGTTACATTAGAAGCAATTGTTACACCAGAAAATGCAACAGATAAAACAGTTCTTTGGGCAACCACAGACGAAACAGTTGCTATGGTAGAGGATGGCGTAGTAACAGCCGTTGCAAATGGTACAGCAGTGATTTCGGCAGAAACAAATAATGGAATCAAGGCTGAGTGTACAATTACTGTAAAACAGGCTTCTGAGAACGTAACAATTACCTACAAAGACCATGATATTACAAATACAGCCTTAGATATCAGCCGTGGAATTTATAGCTTTGGCGCAATCGTAACACCGGAGAATGTAGCAGAAGAAAATGCACAGATTACATGGACTACTTCAGACAGCAAGATTGCATGTGTATTATTTAACAAATATGTACTCATTTATGGTGTGGGCGAAGTGACCCTTACAGCAACAACAGCAGATGGTGTTGCAGGCGAGGTAGTGCTTAACGTAGTAAAAGGAAAGGTGAAAGTAAGCGGAATTGAACTTTCAGCAGAAGAAACAGTAGTAAAAGTTGGTGATAAGCTGGCAATTAATGCAGAAATTGCACCAATTACTGTGGAAAGAGCAAACCTTCAGTGGACATCCTCTGATAAGAGAGTGGCAGTTGTGGATAAAAATGGTGTTGTATACGCAAAACAGGCAGGAACTGTTACGATTACAGCCACAGCCGGCGAAAAGAGAGGAAGACATCCTAAGAAGGAAGATGCGGTTTCAGCTTCTATTGAAATCACAGTAGAAGGCTTAATGGCACCAACCGTAACTTCCATTGAGAGCCAGAAAAAAGGCAGCGTTAAACTGGCATGGGAGAATAGAGAAGAGGTGTCCGGCTATGAAATTATGGTTTCAGAACGTGAAAATGGAAAATATAAAGTCACAGCTGTAAAAGACGCGGAAGAAATGAATGCTACAATAGGCAGATTGAAGAGTGGACGTACCTATTATTTTAAAGTTCGTTCTTTTGTAAGAGTAGGATTTTTTGAAAAAGTGTACAGTGAAGAATCTGAAATTGTAACTGTAAAAGTGAAATAGTTTTTTGAAAATAAAATATTTTTGACTTCCTAAAAAACTGGCAGCAGGTATTTTCAGACCTAGCTGTCAGTTTTTTGTGCGAGCAGTGAGAGGAAAACACAATATGTAGTTGTTTGTTACAAAACAGGAGAAGGCAGGAAATTTTGTACAAAAAAATATGCAAGAAATAATAAACAAAAAAACTTGACATCTGAAAACGGGGCTTATATAATGATTTAGCGTGCATAAAAAGGCATGCTAGGACTTTGTCCAGAACAAATATTACAGGAGGTGAAAATAATGCCAACATTTAACCAGTTAGTAAGAAAAGGACGTCAGACTGCAGTTAAGAAGTCTACAGCACCTGCACTTCAGAAGGGTTACAACTCTTTACAGAAGAGACCAACAGATGCTCCTTCACCACAGAAGAGAGGTGTTTGTACAGCTGTTAAGACAGCTACTCCTAAAAAACCTAACTCAGCTCTTAGAAAGATCGCCAGAGTACGTCTCTCTAACGGAATCGAAGTAACAAGCTACATTCCAGGAGAAGGACACAACTTACAGGAGCATAGCGTTGTTATGATCCGTGGTGGACGTGTTAAGGACTTACCAGGTACAAGATACCACATCATCCGTGGTACACTTGATACAGCAGGTGTAGCTAACAGAAAACAGGCTCGTTCTAAATACGGCGCTAAGAGACCAAAGGCAGGAAAGTAATTTAATATTACTTAGCAAACCAATAGTATCACATAACAGAACTTGCGGTTTAGTGTTGGGATTATTATCACGTGAGATAGATTTCCGCACGAACACTAAGGGGAAATATCCAATCGGGTATTTCGAGACAGCATAGCTGCTTGCAGCGTGCCTGTTTTACACATTGTGAGTACCGTTGAATTAATCGAAATGAAGTTCACTGTTATCGCAGAGGAGCGTCTGCGATAAGAGCCGGGAAGACCGGACACAGTAAATGCAGAAATGTCTGTATAGTAAATAATGATTAAGGAGGGAAGAACCGTGCCACGTAAAGGACATACTCAGAAAAGAGAAGTATTAGCAGATCCAATGTACAATAGCAAAGTCGTTACAAAGCTTATCAACAACATTATGTTAGATGGTAAGAAAGGCGTTGCACAGAAGATTGTATATGGAGCTTTCGAAAGAGTAGAGGCTAAGACAGAAAAGCCAGCTCTTGAAGTATTTGAAGAAGCAATGAACAACGTTATGCCAGTACTTGAGGTAAAGGCTAGACGTATCGGTGGAGCAACATACC
>CAYMIS010000117.1:0-10164 GCA_964390485.1 uncultured Roseburia sp.
GACAGATTTTTCTTATATGCTTACAAGCTTTTCATAGCCTGGATTGACTTGCTGCATAGCTGTTGTTTCTTCTCTGAGTTCTTCTTCTATTTCACTAAAATCGAATACTTCTTCAATCGTTAAGCCAAAATAGTGTGAGATTTTATATGCCAGCACCAGCGAAGCTGTATATTTTCCTACTTCAATCGAGGTAATGGTCTGTCGTGTTGTTCCAACTGCCTCTGCCAGTTCCGCCTGAGATAGTTTATTGGCTTTTCTCAACTCTTTTATTTTTGTTTTCATCCACTCACCTCATTTCCAACTTTTGGAATTATTTTCATTCGTACCCTTATAAAATATCTTAATCTGTTTCAGGCGCTTTTGCTATGTTCGCTTTGCACAATTAGATTAGTATACTTTGCATTTTTTGTCAAGTTTATTTGTCATTTTTTGCAAAGTTTGTTTTACATCAAAACAATTCTCTTAGAGTTTCCGCGTTAACCTGCAGTTACACAATGACAGTTTCCTAAAATACAATCTGTTTTTCTATTTAAAAATTCAGGGACGCAGCCTAAATTTCGGAAAAAAGGCTACGTCCCCGGATTTCGAAATTTAGGCTGCGTCCCTAAATTTCAATTATTTTTCTGTTAAAAGTTTTTCAATACTTGCAAGTTTTACACAGATAACAAAGATTTCTGTTGCTGTTGTTAAGTTCTCCAGACTTGGGAAGGATGGAGAAATACGGATTACGGAATCTTTTGGATCTTTTCCGTATGGGAAAGGTGCTCCTGCCGGTGTCATCACAACGCCTGCCTTCTGTGCCTTGGCAACGACATTCTTTGCACATCCTTCTAATGTTTCATATGTGATAAAGTAACCACCCTTTGGTGTATACCAGTTACCTACACCAAGGTCTTTTAATTCTTTTTCAAACATGTCAAGAATCATTTCGAATTTTGGACGAAGTGTATCCGCATGTTTTCTCATGTGTTCCGCAATTCCATGACTATCTTTGAAATAACGTACATGACGAAGCTGATTTACTTTATCATGACTGATGGTCTGATTTTTTAACTGTTTCTTAATGTCTTCTAAGTTATTTGCAGAGGTTGCAACTGCAGCTACACCGGAGCCCGGGAAGCTGATTTTACTTGTAGAACAAAATTTGTATACCATATCCGGATTTCCTGCTCTCTTACACTCTGCTAAAATCTCAATTAAATGATCCTGATTAATATCATATAAGTGGTGTACGCAGTATGCATTATCCCAGTAAATGCGGAAATCCTTTGCGGCTGGTTTTAATCTTGCAAAACGACGCACTGTTTCATCGGAGTAAGTAATTCCCTGTGGATTTGAATACTTCGGAACACACCAAATACCCTTGATTGCTTCATCCTTGCTTACTAACTCCTCTACCATATCCATATCCGGACCGGTTGGAAGCATAGGAACATTTATCATTTCAATACCAAAATATTCTGTAATTGCAAAATGTCTGTCATAACCCGGAACAGGACATAAGAATTTTACTTTATCAAGCTTGCACCATGGAGTATTTCCCATAACACCATGTGTCATGGAACGTGAAATGGTATCATACATCACATTTAAGCTGGAATTACCGTAGATAATGATGTTTTCCGGATTACATTCAATCATGTCACCAAGTAACACTTTTGCTTCATGAATACCATCTAACACACCATAGTTACGGCAGTCCGTACCATCTTCGCAGGTAAGGTCCTCCCCTGAAGTTAATACATCCATCATACCCATAGATAAATCAAGCTGTTCCTGAGATGGCTTTCCTCTGGACATATCCAGCTTTAATCCTCTCTGCTGATATTTTTTGTACTCAGCCTCTAAACTCTTTTTTTCCTGTAACAATTCTTCCTTTGTCATTTCCTGATATGACTGCATTTTTCTACTCCTCCTCATAAATCCACTTAAAATACTCTTTTATATTTTTCTCATAGCCATTGTCTGATGGCTCATAAAATACCTGGTCGGTTAGTCCATCCGGTAAATACTGCTGCTTTACATAGTGCTTTGGAAAATTATGTGCATACTGATATCCAATACCATGTCCTAACTTCCCGGATGACTTATAATGTGCGTCTTGTAAATGTACCGGTATCGGTGCTGTCTTGGTAGTTTTTACAACCTCCATTGCTGCACTAATCGCATTGACCGCAGAATTACTCTTTGGCGCACTGGCTACATAAGTAACTGCCTGAGCTAATATAATCTGTGCTTCCGGCATTCCAATCCGCTCTACTGCCTGAGCGGCTGATGTTGCCACTACTAGTGCCATCGGATCTGCATTACTGACATCCTCTGCCGCACTAATCATAATTCTTCTTGCGATAAATTTAATATCTTCCCCAGCATAAAGCATTCTTGCAAGGTAATAAACTGCTGCATCCGGGTCTGAACCTCGCATACTTTTTATAAAAGCGGAAACTGTATCATAATGATTGTCTCCGGATTTGTCGTATCGTACCACACGCTTCTGAATGCACTCACTGGCAACCTCTAAGGTAATATGTATTTTACCATCCTCACTGCGCTCTGTTGTAAGGATTCCAAGTTCAATTGCTGTTAAAGCTGACCTTGCATCCCCATTGGAAATATCTGCCAAAAACTCTAAGGCATCTTCATCAATGACCGCATTATATGCTCCCATTCCTTTTTCCTTGTCATTTACTGCCCGAAGGATTAAGGTTTTGACATCCTCTGTACTAAGATTCTGTAATTCAAAAATAATCGAACGGGATAAAAGCGCCCCATTCACTTCAAAATACGGATTCTCAGTGGTTGCTCCAATCAGCACTACCGTTCCATCTTCCACAAAAGGAAGGAGATAATCCTGCTGCCCTTTGTTGAAACGATGAATCTCATCGATAAAAAGAATAGTCTTCTTACCAAACATTCCCTGATTATTCTTTGCCTGCTCAATGACCTCTTCCATATCTTTTTTTCCGGCAGAGGTGGCATTAATCTGCAAAAATTCTGCACTGGTAGTATTGGCAATTACCTTTGCTAATGTGGTTTTGCCTGTTCCCGGTGGTCCATAAAGAATAATCGAGCTTAACTTATCTGCCTTAATTGCCCTGTATAGAAGTTTATCTTTTCCAATAATATGCTGCTGTCCAACCATTTCATCCAGTGTTGTTGGTCGTAAGCGTGAAGCCAGCGGTGATTCCTTTTCCTGATTCTGTTCTCTCATATAATCAAATAAATCCATAAATAAACCTGCCTTTTTCTGCTACTGTCCTGCCCCTGGGGACATTTTTCACATTTTTCCGTTCATTCCGTCTTTGTGTCCGTCGCAGACGCACATTTGACCGTTTTGAATTTTTCTTTTTTCAAAATTGCATTTTTTGACGTTTTATTCCTGCTAATCAAGATTTTATGGTTTATTTTTGACAGAATAAATATCAGAAAATTCATTTCCTTACATTACCATACATGAAACATGACTTTTTTACAAGTAATAAAATGCATTTTCTACATTCTGCTTGATTTTCGGGAAAAATACGTCACTTTACTGTAACAAATTGATAATATCATGTTTTCTATTATACGTCACTACGGGAATTTATCCGCCATACCATAAAAACTGCCCCTTTCTCCTGATAAACACTCCCCATTTATGACCTGCTGCAGACAGAAAAATATTAGCGATTACTCCACACTCATCCGGAAACCGGATTCGATTTAAAATATACAAAAGCTTTTGTCCGAGAAGATCTAAAGAAAATGGGATACGAACCGATGGACTGTGGTAAAGCAGGACTCGTAGCACATGCCGGTGGCAAAAAGTCCGGAAAGGTCTTCTTGCTTCGTGCTGATATGGATGCTCTTCCCATTAAAGAAGAGGCGGATGTGGATTTTCCGTCCGAATATGAAGGAAAAATGCATGCCTGCGGTCATGATATGCATACCGCCATACTGCTTGGTGCGGCAAAGCTTTTAAAAATCCACGAAAATGAATTTAATGGTACCATAAAGCTTTGCTTTCAACCTGCAGAAGAAATCTTTGAGGGTTCTAAGGATATGATTGATGCCGGTCTTTTAATAAATCCCGAGGTAGATGCAGCCCTTATGATACATGTTACAGCTGGTGTACCTTTCCCTGCCGGCAGTGTAATTATCTATGACGGTGGTGTCAGTGCCCCTGCTGCGGATTATTTCAAAATTCAGATTCAGGGAAAGGGCTGCCATTTACGCCTATAATGCAATGCGGTGGTTAGAAGAAAACCCTTTAGTCAAATAATATCTCATCCACCGTTACAAAGGTATAGCCTTCCTTTTTCAGTTCATCAATAATTTGAAATGCAGCATTTACGGAAGACTCTGATGCGTCATGCAGCAGGATAATACTATCTTCCTCCGTGTTATCCAGCACACGCTTAACAATTACCGCAGAATTATTGGTTTTCCAATCCAGAGGGTCAACATCCCAGAGAACCTCAATCATTTTTGTTTCATAATCCAGATTACTTTTCCAGCATCCAAAAGGTGGTCTGATATATTCCGGATATACACCAGTAATTTTGTAAATTGCTTCATTTGTTTTATCTACCTGTTCAATGGCTGCTGCATCCGAAAGATTGCATAAATTTACATGCTCATAGGAATGGGTTCCTATTAAATGACCCTCCTCATAAATCTTTTCTACGATTTGCGGATGCTTTTCTACCTCTTTTCCAAGCAAAAAGAACGTGGCATGTACACCGCGTTCTTTTAATCCCTCTAATAGCATTTCTGTATAATCTTCGTTTGGACCATCATCAAAGGTAATTGCTATTCTTTTTTCTAAAATGCTTGCTGCTGCAAGAACCTTCTGTTCTTTCTCCTGCTCTTTGCCATACTGCTGTATATAAAGCTGGCAGACTCCCAGACAAAACACTGTTCCTGCTAAAATAACCATATTCCATGCCCGCTTGTTTTTCTTTTTATCCGTCATAAGTTCACCATCACAAACTATCTCTAAAATATATGACAGTTTCTTTGTTCCTATAACAAAAAAATCTTAAAAGCAAATTTCTCAATTCACTTTTAAGACCTTTTCCATTTTTAGATATATGATTTTTTCAAATGACTTCTCTCTTATAAATTCTTTAATGGGTCCTCGTCATAATCATAGTCATAATTATAATCATAGTCATCATAAAATTCCTCATAGAATTCATTGTAATAATCATCATATTCATCCAAAGTATCTGCTGATTCAGAGAAGACTGCAAACCAGAAGATTGCTGTGAAAACAATAGAAATCGCAGATGTAATAATACCTGCAATTGCCAAGCCTTTCTTAGAGCTTTTTACCATCTGAACAATCGCAAAAATCACAGAAAGAATTGCAAGAAGAACGTTAATACAGGTGCAGGAAAATACAATTGCAAGAATACCTAATACTAAAGATGCAATACCAAAGCCCTGTCCTTCACTTTTCTCCGGCTCCTGACCATACATATTTCCCTGACCATATCCATAGCTTGTTCCATATGCATTGTTCTGACTATATCCATAATTCTGATTATTTGTGCCACTCTGACTATAATAATTCTGGTTATTGACATTATTCTGATTATACCCATAAACCGGATTATTGGCATTATCCTGACTGTATCCATAGGTTTGATTATTTACATTGTTCTGACCAGCGCCATAGGTCTGGCTGTTAAAACTATCCTGACCATAACTATAATTCTGATTATTTGCAGCATTTTCGCCATAACCATAACTCTGGTTGTTCGCGTTATTCTGGCCGTATCCATAGCTCTGGTTATTAGTGTCATTCTGTCCGTATCCATAATTCTGATTATTAGAACTTTCCTGACCATAACCATAAGTCTGATTAGATGTACTATTACTATAATAATTCTGACCTGACTCTGTCTGATTCTGTGCTGTAGTTTCTGAATTTAATTTTGCAGTATTCTGCTCAACTGTATGATTGGAATTTGAATAATATACACTTTCCTGACTGCCATTCTGATTCGAATAGCTCTCCCCATTCTGGCTCATGCTATCCTTTTCCTTATTTTCCTCAAACATAACTTTTCTCCTCTTTATCCATTGTTTTTATCATTATCCATTCTCTATTCTACATATATTCCATACTTTTTTCCAGTAAAATATAAAAGTAGATAAAAAAATTCTTTTCATTATTTCAATGCCTTCTCTTTTTTAAAGTCATTTTCCACTGAAAGGATACTCTTTCATATATTGTTCCATAATCTCCACTGCCATCCCCACCAGTTCCTTACATGGACGCTTTTTATAGTATTCCTCTGTTCTTGCTTCCGGTATTGGCACATCATGCTTTACTGATAAACCTAATAGTTCACGACAGACAATGGAACCATTTTCTTTGGAAAAATCTGCTGCCAGCTTCTGGATTCTGGTATAATGTTCTGTCTTTTCTGCCGATGCCTTTGGATCATCATAGCCGTATAAAACCCCCGCCACCATAAACATTCCGCTTACGGCACCACAAACCTCTCTTAATCGTCCCATTCCTCCGCCAAAGGATGAGCTTAATCGCAATGCCGTTTTCCGGTCAATTTCATACAAATCCTCAAAGGCTAAAAAAACAGACTGGGCACAATTATATCCTTCCTCAAACAATTTCATTCCTTGCTCTTTTCGATTCATTTTCATTCCCTCTTTAACCGGGTATTTCCCGTTTTTCATATTTCTTCTATTTTCTACAATATCTCTTTTCCCGTCAAGAAATAATTTCTTAAAATTGTTTGTATATATCAATTCCTTTGGCTATCGTACTTGAAAAAAATATTCAAAATGATATAATACGATTTAACTGACAAGACACTTGTCCGGCTCTGATATCGCACTTTTTTGATATCAGCTACCTGGCATCTGCAAAAGAAAGGAGAGGAACGGAGGTTTTCTCTGTTCTAAAAGTGTATGAGTACATTAAATTTGACATTGCTGACGGATCTCTATGAACTGACCATGATGCAGGGCTATTTTAAAAACCAGAACAAAGATGTTGTCGTTTTTGATGCATTTTATCGTAGTAACCCTTGTGGAGGCGGCTATTCCGTCTGTGCCGGTTTACAGCAGGTAATTGAATATATTGAAAATCTACATTTTAATAAAGAAGATATTGCATATTTAAGAGGATTAAAGATTTTTGATGAAGACTTCTTAGAATATCTAAGCACCTTTAAATTTTCCGGCGACATTTATGCCGTACCGGAAGGAAGTCTGATTTTTCCAAGGGAACCATTGATTAAAGTCGTGGCTCCTATTATGGAAGCACAGCTGATTGAAACAGCCATTTTAAATATTATTAACCATCAATGCTTAATTGCAACAAAAGCAGCCCGTGTCTGCTACGCTGCTCAGGGGGATGGCGTTATGGAATTTGGACTGCGTCGTGCCCAGGGACCGGATGCAGGAACTTACGGTGCAAGAGCAGCTATCATTGGCGGCTGTAAAGGAACCTCTAATGTACTATGCGGTCAGATGTTTCATGTACCGGTACTTGGAACCCATGCCCACAGCTGGATTATGAGTTTTCCGGATGAATATACTGCCTTCAAAAAATACGCAGAGCTTTATCCAAATGCCTGCACTTTATTAGTCGACACCTACGACACTTTAAAATCCGGTATTCCAAACGCTATCCGGGTATTTACTGAAATGCGTGAAGCCGGTATTCCTCTTACCAACTTTGGTATCCGTATGGACAGCGGTGACCTGGCATATCTTTCCAAACAGGTCCGTAAGATGTTAGACGAAGCCGGATTCCCTGATGCAGTTATTTCTGCCTCTAATGATTTGGATGAATACCTGATTGAAACCTTGAAACAGCAGGGCGCTACCATTACCTCCTGGGGGGTTGGTACAAACCTGATTACTGCAAAAGACAATCCTGCTTTTGGCGGTGTCTACAAACTGGCAGCTATTCGTGATGAACAGGGCAATTTTGTTCCAAAAATTAAGCTTTCTGAAAATATTGAAAAAGTTACAAATCCGGGAAATAAAACTTTTTACCGTATTTATGATAAGGAAACCGGAAAAATCAAAGCGGATTTAATCTGTCTGGCAGAGGAACGCTTCGATGAAAGTGCTGACATGAAGCTCTTTGACCAGAATGCTCCTTGGAAAAAAACGCGCCTGCCGGGCGGCAGCTATACAATGCGTGAAATGCTTGTTCCTGTTATTAAGGCCGGAAAAACTGTTTATACTTCTCCAAGTGTTATGGAAATCAGAGAAATCTGTAATAAAGAAAAAGAAACTATCTGGGATGAAACAAAACGTTTTGTTAATCCACAGGAAATCTATGTTGATTTATCCCAGAAGCTTTACGACATGAAACAGGATTTATTTATAAAAATGAGTATGGAATCTTAACTTTCAAAAAATAGGGACGCAGCTTTTTTTTCGAAATCCGGGGACGCAGCCTAAATTCCGGAATTTAGGCTGCGTCCCTATTTTTCTATTCTTCTACTTCTGTTGTCTGAATGTATAATTCTTCTAACTGCTTGTCGTCTACCAGTCCCGGTGCCTGTGTCATCAGACAGGAGGCATCTTTAATCTTAGGGAATGCAATGACATCACGAATGGAATCCGCATGTACCATGTGCATTACCATACGGTCAACACCATATGCTAGTCCTGCGTGTGGTGGCACACCATATTTGAATGCATCTAACAAGAAACCAAACTGCTCGTGAGCACGTTCCTTGGTAAATCCTAATACTTCTAACATTTTTTCCTGAATGTCATCCTGATGGATTCGAACGGAACCACCACCAAGCTCTGTACCGTTTAATACGATATCATATGCTTTTGCACGAACCGCACCCGGATCAGAATCAATCTTATCCCAGTCTTCATCCATTGGCATTGTAAATGGATGATGCATTGCCATAAATCTGTTTTCTTCTTCAGACCACTCAAGTAATGGGAATTCTGTTACCCATAAGAAGTTGTACTGATTTGGGTCCAATAACTCTAATTCTTTTGCAAGTTCCAGACGGAGTGCGCCAAGAACGTTCCAAACAATTTTATTTTTATCTGCTGCGAACAATAATAAGTCACCCGGTTTTCCACCCATAGCTTCTACTAATGCAGCTAATTCTTCCTCTGTCATGAATTTTGCAAAAGAAGATTTGTAGGTACCGTCTTCGTTTACTGCGAGGTAAGCAAGACCCTTTGCACCGTAACCTTTTGCAAATTCTACTAACTTGTCGATTTTCTTACGTGGCATAGCTGCCTGTCCCTCTGCATTGATACCACGAACAGAACCGCCGTTTTCTAAGGCTCCTGTAAATACAGAGAAGCCACAGTTTTTCACCACATCAGAAACATTCTTTAATTCCATGCCAAAACGGGTATCCGGTTTATCGGAACCGAATCTGTCCATTGCTTCCTGCCAAGGCATTCTTGGTAATGGTAACTGGATATCCACACCGATTGCTTCTTTGAAAACATATTTCAACAGTCTTTCGTTTACATCAAGAACATCTTCCACATCTACGAAGGATAATTCCATATCTGCCTGTGTAAATTCCGGCTGACGGTCCGCACGTAAGTCCTCATCACGGAAACATCTTGCAATCTGGAAATAACGGTCATAACCGGAGCACATTAATAACTGCTTATAAAGCTGTGGAGACTGTGGTAATGCATAAAAATGTCCGGCATGTACACGGCTTGGTACTAAGTAGTCTCTTGCTCCTTCCGGTGTTGATTTACAAAGCATTGGTGTTTCGATTTCAAGGAAGCCTTCCTTCATCATGAAATCTCTCATTAAATAAGTAACTTTACTTCTTAACATAAGATTACGCTGAATGTCAGGTCTTCTTAAATCTAAATAACGGTATTTTAAACGGATTTCATCCTTTGTCTGGCTGTTTTCCTCAATCTGGAAAGGCGGAGTCTCAGACTCGGATAAAATACGGATATCTGTTGCAATAATTTCGATATCTCCTGTTTTTAAGTTCTCATTTACTGCTGCACTACGCTTTTCAACAGTACCAGTAACAGCGATAACGAACTCGCTTCTTAAGCTTTCTGCTTTTTTATAACCTTCTGTACCTACTGTTTCTTCATTAAATACTAACTGTAAAATTCCGGAACGGTCTCTTAAGTCGATAAAAATTAAACTTCCTAAATTTCTTCTTTTCTGTACCCATC
>CAYMIS010000118.1:0-10019 GCA_964390485.1 uncultured Roseburia sp.
ATCCACATACTGCTTTGGTGTAATGCCTGCTGCCTCTGCTTTTTCCTGAATTTTCTGACCATGCTCGTCAGTTCCTGTCTGGAAATATACGTCATAGCCCTCTGCTTTTTTGTATCTTGCGATTGCATCTGCTAATACGATTTCATAGGTGTTACCAATATGTGGTTTACCAGATGTATAAGCAATCGCTGTTGTCATGTAAAATTTTCCTTTGCTGCTCATTTTAAAGCTCCTTTCTATTCTTAGGAATTCCGATAAGATTTGGGTTTATGCCTTCTTTAAAAGAACAATAATTCTCGCGCTAACGCACAGTAGCAACTTCCACTTACACGTCATGCGCATTCTGTTGGAGGCTTTTGATTTATCGGAATTTTCATAAATTCCTGTAAATCAAAAAATCCCGTCCTCTTATCTGATTCCTCATAATAAGAAGACGAGATATTATCCCGTGTTACCACTTCTATTCATCTGTACCTCACGATACAAACCTCTGTAGGTGTCTCCATTCCGTCAAATCATATCTCTAACGCCTAATTACGAAGTATATTTTTTGATTTCCTTTTAACATCTCCCGCTATAACAGGCGGTCCCGTCAGAGCTTATCCTATCGGTTCATCTCTGCCACTCCAAAGCCATCTTCCATCCATCTTTCCTTATTCCCTCTCAGCAATTGATTTATAAACACACCACTGTCTCTAATCTACACACAGTTCAAAGCCTGATTTAGACTTTCCGTTCGCAGATACAGCCTTCGTATTTAGAAATCTACAGGAATTTCTCTGTAAAGTTCCGATTCATGTACTCTCTTTTTCAACGTGTTTTGTTATTTACACTATTTTTCTTATACTTATGTTAAGTATTTCCATAAAAAGTGACTTAATTCAACATAGCATGGATATTTTCAAAAGTCAAGTTTTAGTTCGGAATTTCATTTTCTGCATTAAATGTGAAATGATTTCTTATTTGGGATTAGAGTATCGAAAGTTTTTGTCTATTTCCTGACTTCTTTTTTTCTCCTCTTTTATATCTTTTATTCCCAAATATATAAAGTATGCTGACACACCATCCACTGCAAGGGCGAAAATAAGCAATACAATCTCGGAACCTTTCACATCATTCACACTCGTAATATGTGTCGGATCATCTTCGTCTACTGTTATATAGAAAATCTTATCTTTTGGAATGTATTACTCTTTTAAACTCATTAGCGCTTTTGAAAAGTAGGTCTCTCCATCATACATATATGTAAGTTCCATCTCATGCAAATAATTCACTCCGTTAGTGCTGCCACTTAATGATGATACGTTCCAATCAATAATCTCTGATGAAACCACTGTTGCTTCAATCATATCTGTTTTATTATTAGAATACAACAAGGATGACAGGGCTGACACAGTCGTCGTTACCATAAATATTACACCAAGTATTATGGCTAATTTTGCTGAACCTTTTTTCTTATTGCTACTCATAATCTTCCTTACTACTCCATCTCTTTAAATCTATTCCATGAATTAATACTATGAAAGCAAAGACTTCCAGTATTGCCATTACAATGGTAACTTTTGTTGTATCACCAATCCATGATGTTGACTCATCATATGTTATTTCAGGGTTTTCCGGTTCTATGGACATGTATATTTTATCCCCTGCACTCATCCATTTTCTACTGTCAAAGCCTCTTAAAAGCTTTGTATAAGATTCTCCGGCATATTCATACTTAATTTCAAGATCGCAGTAATACACTTTTATTGATATTCCTTTACGTCTTGAAGTTCTTTGCGTTGCAGAATCTTCATTTTCTACATTTATAACTTCTGCCTTTATCCTTTCTGTTTTTAATGGTATAGCATTCGGGCGAAAGCGAAAAATGGCAAACGCCAGTCCAAATATTATCACCATTATTAAACCTGCCTTTATGGTTTCTGTTGCTTGTTTGCTTGGATTCTTTCCTTCCATCATTACCTCCATCGTTCTTTGTCATACTTCTTTTGTATGAACTAAATAATATCCCTTGATACTATAGAGGGTTTTTCAAACAAAATCAACCACAAGTTGAACTGGTGATGTTATAAGATTTCTATCTACTACACATCTTTGATTTATGTAATTACTTCTGTCAAATGGGTCCTCGCAGCCCAGTTGTTGAATCTTTTCCACTGAGCAGGATGTCGTATATGAAAATCTACTATTTTCTATAACTGCTTACTTTCCAAAGACACTAACGCCCCATTTGTCTCTTCTGCAACTCTGTCTCCAACGGAAAATTTTTCTACTTTCATCTTTTTTTCAGTAACTCTATATTCTTTTTCTACTCCACTTTTATCTAACGCATAAATCATCTTATCCGTAGTACCCGACACTTCTTCCATACGGATTATTTCCATCATGTTTTCCGAAAGGCGCTTATCCTTTGCTGCACCAACTGCTAAACCAAGACCTGTTCCCACAGATATTCCTAAGCACATACCCAGTGCCATATTATCATGAAGCAAAAGCATTCCATAGATTAATCCGCCTGAAACACCAAAACACATTCCAATACTCATATATAAGGTCATATATTTCTGAATTTTATTTTTGCTCTCCATTACCATTTTCTCCATAATCTTCTTCTATTGTTTTTCTAAAAAAGGATGAACTAACAGAGTTTGCATTTCATCCTTTTTCTTAACCTAGATTGCTCTAATTGTTATTCTGCTTTTCTGATACTCTTTAATGCAGTGCTTAATTTAATCGGATTACCATAACGTAAGGTTCCCATACGATATAATTTTGCTCCCAGCACTCCAGCTCCAAAAATAGATGCAATCAGGATAATTGCAGACACTACCACTTCCCAAGGAGCTACTGTTCCCATTGCAATTCGTGCAAACATTGTACTGTAAGAACTGAATGGCAGGAAGGATAATACCTTAATCACAGGACCATCCACGTTCGTAAGCTGGAATAATGAGAAGAAATATACTACCATAATGACTGTCATTAATCCGCTGGAACTCTTGCTGACATCCTCTGTTTTGCTGACCAGGGCACCCATTGCTCCGTAAAGGAATGCATAAAACAGGTAGCCTCCCATTCCAAATACCGCAAAGGTAAGGATTACTTCAACAGGAATGTTAAAGAACATATCTAACATACCGCCCCAATACTCGCGGTTTACCTGATAAGAAGTTAAAATTGCTCCAAGTACAAGCCCTGCCTGAAACAAACCTCCAATTGCTCCTGCAATTACCTTTCCGAACAAAAGACTATTTGGTGTTGTTGAAGTTACTAAAACCTCAATCGCACGATTACTTTTTTCTGTTGTAACTGATACAGCAATCATCTGTCCATACATTATAATCAGCATAAATACAATAATTACAAGAACATAACAATACCAATAGTTCATTCCGGTATCTTTGTTTAATACCTGCTCATTTACGATAATCGGTGCTTCATACATTTCGCTGATTTCTGCAAAATCTAATTGATGAACTTCACAATAGTCCATGCGGTAAAAAATTTTCATGGCTTCATCAAACATCTGGCTATTGTAATCTGTCATTCCCATGTTATATACAACATAATCATATTCGCTGGAAGATTTCACAATAAAACCTGCGTCTGCTTCCTGATTCTCTACAGCATTGATTAATGCTTTTTCATCCTCGGTTATTACCCATTCTGCATCTGGGAAAAAACTGTCAAGAATTGTCATTTCTGTAATTCCTGCCGTATCCATCAGATAAAGAATCTCCGTTTCCTCTTCATCGCTGCTTTCCTCAACAGTCTGCTCTTCTTCTGCTACTCCCTCTACAGCAACGCCTGTAATCTCTGATATATCAACGACTCTTGGCAGGCATAGCAGTAATGCTCCGCCAATTGCCAATAATAATGTAAAAATCATAAATCCCTTTGAAGAAAAATATTCTTTTAACTCATACTCTAATACAATTAAAAACTTTTTCATGCCTCTTCTCCCACCTTTGCTACAAAGATATCATTTAATGACGGCTCATAACGGCCGAATTTTTCCACATCAATGTCACTTTCGCTTAATTTTTTCAACAAATCTTTTGCTGTTATTCCATCCTTTAATTCCAATACAAGGAAATCCTTCTTAATCTCTGAAACCTCTACCAGACTGCTATACTCCGCGGAAAGCTTATCCGCCAGTACCTTTCCATCAAGATTCTCTGCGGAAAGCATCATGCGGTTTTTGCCATATTCTTTCTTGATTTCCTTTAATCGTCCGGAAAGAACTACTTCTCCCTGATTGATAATTGCAATATTGTCGCAGAATTCTTCCACATAACTCATCTGATGACTGGAGAAAATAACGATTTTCCCTTCTGCAATCAGTTCATTTACAACATCCTTCAAAATCTGTGAATTAACCGGGTCAAGTCCACTGAACGGTTCATCTAAGATGACGATATCCGGGTCACATACCAAAGTAGATGCCAACTGTACTTTCTGCTGATTTCCTTTGGAAAGTGTCTCTAATTTACGATTTGCATACTCCTCCACTTCTAAACGTTTTAACCATTTTTCCGAATTACTTTTTGCATTTGTGCGGCTCATTCCACGAAGTCTTGCAAGGAAAATCATCTGCTCTAATACTTTTCTCTTTGGATAAAGTCCTCGCTCCTCCGGAAGATATCCAATCTGATTCTTTGCTGGTTCAAAAGGCTTTCCATCTAAAAGTATCTCTCCCGAATTCGCATGGAACACATCCATTAAAATACGAATGGATGTTGTCTTTCCTGCACCATTTCTACCTAACAGTCCCAATGCACTTCCGCTTTCTACGGAAAAACTGACACCATGTAAAACCTCTTTATCTCCGAAGCTTTTGCGGATGCCTCTCATCTCTAATACTCTTTTTTCATTACTCATTGCTTCCTCTCCTTTTCCCTCTATCTTTTACCCGGATTTTTTGCTAACTTCACTGCTTCCATGCAATATGATATTGTTAAAACCAACCAGATTACAGAAACCATAACAACAGGTACGTAACCGAAATTCCATATCATCATTCCAAAGATACAGACCATCCATGCTACCATACAGGTCATGCTTGTTGCCTTATATGATGCAAAAGCTGCTTTGTAGGTCTGTAACATTTCCGCTTCGTCACAGCTGTCTACCCATTTCTTCTGGAACTTCATGTCAAACACACTGCCCTTTTTCTCAGGATTCATCTCTTTCTCAAAATTAACGATTTTCCTCTGGGCATATAAGGTAAATACCATCACTACAATTAATCCCATCAGACCTAAAATAATCTCTACAACGTTTGCTTCATCAGAGGTTTCCATTTTTCCAAAGCTGATGGCAAAAAACATGTATCCTAAGATAAGAACGACTGCAGTTATCATAAGCGCATAACCGAGCTTTACTTCAATTCGGTTCATCACTTCCTCATCTTCTTCATCCCATTCTGCATAAAGCTTTCTACTCTGACGATACAGTACTGTAACGATGATTCCGGAAACCACTGTAATTATAATATTCGCATATGGTGAAATTGTTTCTAGAAGCTTTACCACCACTGTTGCCATTAGTTCTGTCACATTCATATCCTCTGCAAAGGCTGTTCCAAATCCAATAAAACCACCTACTATACCACTGCAAATCATAATAATGATAAACTTTACTAATGATTTCTTATCCTCTTTCTTAATCTCTTCAATTACCTCATTATCAACTTTCTGCGACATAAGTTCCTTGTCCCCCTTCATTTACTCGTCCTCCTCAACATACTCAAAGATGTCCTCTACCGGCACATCAAATATCTTTGCAATCTTAATCGCAAGTGTCACAGAAGGTGAATAATCACCACGCTCAATCTGGCTGATTGTCTGTCTGGACACGCCTACCAACTTTCCCATCTCCTGCTGGTTTACATCAATTCTGGCTCTAAATTCTTTTAAATGATTATATAATGGCACATTTTACCTCCTGAGATTGACAATTTCTGTTGTCTTTTTGACAATTTTTCTTGTCATCTTTTAATTGTATTATATGCATGACAAGGAAAGTTGTCAATACTTATTTTAAAAAAATTTAAGGTCCCACATTCCGCATATTCATGCAGTCTATGAGACCTTCTGTTTTATTATTACTGTTTTATAACACTGATATCACTAATCTCTATTGTGGATGCCGGTGTTGCAACCTCGGCTATCTTACCCATAGAAATCACAAAGCTTATATTATTGGCTGTCACTTTATCAACTGTCATATCTGCGCTTACTGTCAGTTCTTCATTTGCTGTCAGTACAACATCTGCTCCACCATACCACGCATAAGTCGGATCAAGAAATGCATATTTCACTATTCTATCTGCAGTTGACTTAATTTTAAAACTTACTTTATAAACTTCTCCCTGTTCTAATGTTAAATTTCCTTGTTTCAACTGTATATTCCAGTCCTCAACTCCTGTATCCGTAATTTCATAAATTACTTTTCCATCCCGAACAGTTGCAGTTGCTGATGCCGGAGGTGTGATTGCATAAATATCCCAGTTTGCTTCACCTTCTGCAAAATTTCCGTTCTTAATCAGATTTTTTCCTGCTTCCTCGCTATCAATTACCGGAGCTTCTGTTTTTTCCAGATTAATGTTGTCAATTACAACTCTATGCTGTTCTGTAATCTGTGTTCCACCTACTGCTCCCATAGAGATGCTTAGCACGGAATGTTCATCCGTTTCCTCTGTCATTTGGAAAACAATTTCCTGTGTCTGGTATTCATTCGTCAAATCTACTATTTTTTCTCCGGAATATGGTGTCCAATCGTCATTATGAAGACTTCCGTCTCTTTGAATAGCAAACATCAATTTTCTGTTAATACTTGACTTTGCATCCAACGTCAATTTATACCATTGTCCCTTTTCCAACTTGATATGATTCTGCTTCAACTGGATTTTCCACGCCTGGTCGCCGGTATTCTCAATTGTAAAATCTGCGGCATTATTTTCTGTAAGGCTGTCTACTACATAGGATGCAGATGCACTGCCGTCTACATAAGGCTCATAACCTGCAAAACCTGCTGCAAAGCTTCCGTTTTTAATCAGACTGTCTTCCACAATACGGACATTGTCTAAGTAAAATGTTCCCGGCTGTGTAATTGTAAATGTAATCTCCTTTTCCGCACCGACTGCCGGAGTAAATATATTGTTAAATGTCTGTACTCCGCTTGTCAACTCTACCCCATAGGATACACCAGCTACTGCCACATCAACTTTTTTTCCGTTTTCCCCTTCTATATCAAAGCTGAATGCATAATTACTTCCCTCCGTCAATGCAAGTCCCTTCTGAGAAATAATTACTGCTTTTTCCGAAGATGTTCCTTCCGGTGCTACGATTTTTAACCGTCTTTCATTATTGGTGTTCGTTACAAATACTTCTGCGCCTGCATTATTTACAATATTCCAATATGCCATACGGTCTTTTCCTTCTTGGAAGTTTCCGTTATAAACATAATTTCCATCTGCAAGAACTGTTTTATTTCCTTCTGTATCCGGCTCTTCATAAGCAACTTTTTCTAATCTTACATTGCTGATTTTTATATCTGCTACGGATCCCTGATTCCCCATGTTAAATTCCAGACGACCATTGGCATCATTTTTACCTGTCATTTTAAATTCATAGGTATAACTCTGCTTTTCTGTGCTTAAATTCACTTTTGTATCTGCCATATAACGGGTGTAATTTCTATCCGGCGCAGAGACATCGACAATCATCTGTCTTGCTTCACCTGCCAAAGCATCAAAGGTTAATTTATAAGTGGCACCTTCCTGCATTGGCAGTCCTGCCTGTACCAGCTGCACACTATAATCTACGGTTCCGGCATTTCTTGTCTGAATTGTCAATTCGTTATTTGCGATTACTGCTGTCGCATCTCCACCATTTGCCAAAAGGAATTTCCATGCTGCTTCATCCGTTAAATCTTCCTCTGCAAAATTTCCATTTATGATATAGCTGCCACTGGCATCCGGCTCTCTTAAAACGACTTCTTTTACCGGTTTTTCCACGTCTTCGTTATAGCTGTCCTTTTGATAAACTCTTACATAATCTACCTCATATGCTGCGTTTTCAAAATCTGTTGTATCATCCGGATAACCAACCCAGCTTCCGCCAACTGCAAGATTTAAGATTACATAAAACGGCTGGTCAAATGGTGCCGGATAAGATATCTCTCCCTGTCCTTCTGTTACGGAATACCAGTCATTTTCTGTATGATAAAGTTCTCCATCCACATACCAGCTTATTTTTCCCGGTTCCCATTCTACTGCAAAGGTATGAAACTCATCTGCAAAGCTGCCGTTATCAAGGACATATGTGCCCTGACTCTGACTATGAGGATTTCCATAATGGATGGTTCCATGCAGCGTATTCGGAGTCTGTCCCATAACCTCCATAATGTCTATTTCACCACATCTTGGCCACTGGCCATAAAGATTTTCGTCATTTGCCATTAACCAGAATGCCGGCAGATATCCCATTCCTGCCGGAACCTTTAATCTGGCTTCAAACTTACCATATGTAAAGGTCTTTTTATTCTGCGTATTAATTCGGCCCGAGGTATAATGAGCCTGTCCATTCTCATCCATTGTTTTTATTGGCTTAATTACTAATTTACCATCTTTTACATAAATATTTTGTTCCGAGTCCACATATTCCTGCCATTCTGCGTTTACCCAGCCCGGAGCATGTAACTCTACATTCCAATCATTGCGATTTAGTTCTGTCCCCTCAAACTGTTCTTCCCATACCAGTTTATATTCCTCTTCTTCCGGCTCCTGTGGCGTTTCCGCAACTACTCCCGGATAAGATAGCTGTACACCAAATGTCACTTCTTCTCCATCATAAAGAACCTTTTTTTCTACTTTAATAACTCTTTCCTCCGTCTCTGCTGCTGATATTTCGCCTGCACATACTCCCAATACTCCCAAACACAGCAATACAGATAATATCTTTTTAACCTTTTTATTCTTAACAAATAAATATCCACCGATGCCTGCGCATATAATTCCTAACGTAAGAATCATGCACCACATCAAAATATTTTTATTATCCCCTGTCTTTGGCGTAGAAACAGCAGCCGTACTGTTATCTTTATTCCCATCGTCTCCACTATTATCTGCCTTATCAGAATTTATACTGCTGTTATCCTTTTTGTTTTCTTCCTCATCTTTGGACGTATCATTTTTTTCGTCTTCTGTTATTTCATCCTCTGTTGTTTCATTCTCTTCTTTATCGTTATTTTCTGTATTGTCTTCTTCCTTTTCCGCCTCTTCCTCGTCCTTCTTCTCATCATCCTCCGGATTCTTGTCCTCTTCTTCCGGTGGATTTGCCTCTGACTCTTCGGCTTCAACTACAACCGCAACTTCTTCCCCCGGCTCTAAAGTATCAATCTGCTGCTCTAATTCATCTGCAAATCCATCTGCCAGTTCATACCCTTCCGGAATAATTTTTACAAGAGACAAATTTCTCACTGCAACAGGATTTGTATTTTTAATATTAAGCGTCAGTTTAATTTGCTCTCCCCCAAAATACTCCTCTTTGTCTGCCGTCAGTGTTACTTCCAGCCCGTCCTGTGTCACAGTTTCTGCGAAAATTTGCACAGTGTGCATACTTAAGCAAAACAGCAGCGTCACAATAAACACTGAAATTTGTTTCATCCTCTTCATATCTTTCTTCTCCTTTTTACTTTTCTTGCGACCATCGCCTCCTTAATTTACCAATATCATTTTTTCTTTTATACAATTTTCATTCTCTTTTTATCAGATTTCGTACATATTTTTTACCCTTTGTGAAAATCCCCTAACGAAAAAAGGGACTGTTGCAAAATTATTCACCAATCCTCCTGTCACAATTGGTATTATCACAAGGTTACGCCATTCGCATTTATTCTTTCGACAAATAAAAGTTCAGCGAGAGATGTCAAAAACCTTGAAATTCTATTGCCGTTTTCACTGAAATCGCGATATTTTATGTCTGCTCAAGGTGTTTACAAAAAGCAGCAAAGCG
>CAYMIS010000119.1:0-9729 GCA_964390485.1 uncultured Roseburia sp.
ATACAAAGGACTGTGGGAGGATTTTTCCGGTACAGTTGGTTTCTGGGCAGATATGGATGACCCATATGTAACTTATGATGACAATTTCATTGAATCAGAATGGTGGGCATTAAAAGAAATCTGGAATAAGAATTTATTATACAAAGGCTTTAAGATTGTTCCTTACTGCCCACGTTGTGGTACTCCGCTTTCTACTGCTGAGGTTTCCCAGGGGTATAAGACAGTAAAAGAGCGTTCCGCAGTGGTACGTTTTAAAGTTGTGGGAGAAGATGCATATTTCTTAGCATGGACAACAACACCTTGGACGCTGCCTTCGAACGTAGCTCTTTGTATGAATCCGGATGAGACCTACTGCAAAGTAAAAGCAGCAGACGGATATACTTACTACATGGCAGAAGCCCTTCTTGACAATGTATTAGGCAAGCTTGCTACAGAAGAGGAAAAAGCATACGAAGTTCTGGAAACTTACAAAGGAAAGGATTTAGAGTACAAAGAATATGAATCCTTATTCCCATGGGCAGCAGAAGCGGCAGAAAAACAGCATAAGAAAGCTCATTTTGTAACCTGCGACGGATACGTTACCATGTCAGATGGTACCGGTATCGTTCATATCGCGCCAGCCTTCGGTGAAGATGATGCCCAGGTTGGACGTAAATATGACCTTCCATTTGTTCAGTTTGTTAACGGAAAAGGTGAAATGTCAGAGGAAACAGCATATGCAGGAATGTTTGTAAAGAATGCTGACCCACAGATTTTAAAGGATTTAGATGCAGAAGGAAAATTATTCGATGCTCCAAAATTTGAGCATGAATATCCACACTGCTGGAGATGTGATACACCATTAATCTACTATGCAAGAGAATCATGGTATATTAAAGAAACAGCCGTAAAAGAGGATTTGATCCGCAACAACAACACTGTAAACTGGATTCCGGAATCTATCGGTAAAGGACGTTTCGGTAACTGGCTTGAAAATATTCAGGACTGGGCAATCTCCCGTAACCGTTATTGGGGAACTCCTTTAAATATCTGGGAATGTGAAGACTGCGGACATCAGGAATGTATCGGAAGCCGTGCAGAGCTTGCAGAAAGAAGCGGCAACCCTGAGAATGCAAAGGTTGAACTTCATAGACCATATATTGATGAAGTAACTATGACTTGTCCGGATTGTGGTAAGACAATGCACCGTGTACCGGAGGTTTTAGACTGCTGGTTTGATTCAGGAGCAATGCCTTTTGCACAGCACCATTATCCATTTGAAAATAAAGAATTATTTGAAAAACAGTTCCCAGCACAGTTTATTTCAGAAGCAGTAGACCAGACCCGTGGATGGTTCCACTCTTTAATGGCAGAGTCTACCTTACTGTTTAACAAAGCTCCATACGAAAATGTTATCGTGTTAGGACATGTACAGGATGAAAACGGACAGAAGATGTCGAAATCCAAAGGAAATGCAGTTGACCCATTTGAGGCATTAGAAACTTACGGAGCAGATGCAATTCGCTGGTATTTCTATATCAACAGTGCACCATGGCTTCCAAACCGTTTCCATGGTAAAGCAGTGCAGGAAGGACAGCGTAAATTCTTAAGTACCTTATGGAATACTTATGCATTCTTTGTTCTTTATGCAAATATTGATGGATTTGATGCAACAAAATACAGCTTAGATTATGAAAAATTATCAGTAATGGACAAATGGCTGTTGTCAAAGTTAAATACTGTAGTAAAAACTGTCGATAATAATTTAGGCAGCTATCGTATCCCGGAAGCAGCAAGAGCTTTGGATGAATTTGTGGACGATATGAGTAACTGGTATGTAAGACGTTCCCGTGAACGTTTCTGGGCAAAAGGAATGGAACAGGATAAGATTAACGCTTACATGACCTTATATACTGCTTTAGTTACAATTTCAAAATGTGCAGCACCAATGGTTCCATTTATGACAGAAGATATTTACCGCAATCTTGTATGCAGCGTAGATGCATCTGCACCGGAAAGTATTCATTTATGTGACTTCCCAGTAGCAAATGAAGCATATATTGATGCAGAGCTTGAAAAACATATGGATGAGGTACTTAAAATTGTTGTTATGGGACGTGCGTGCCGTAATGCAGCAAATATTAAGAACCGTCAGCCAATCGGTAATATGTTTGTAAAAGCACCGGAAACTTTACCGGAATTTTTCACAGAAATCATCGAAGACGAATTAAATGTGAAAAAGGTAAACTTTACAGAGGATGTAAGCAGCTATACAAGCTACACCTTTAAACCACAGCTTCGTACGGTTGGACCAAAATATGGTAAATTCTTAGGTCAGATTCAGAAGGCATTAGCAGAATTAGATGGAAATGCTGCCATGGCAGAGTTAAAGGAAAAGGGAGTACTTTCCTTAGCTTCTGTAGATGAAAGCGTAAAATTAGCAGAAGAAGACTTACTCATTACAATGACACAGATGGAAGGCTACGTGACAGAAGGAGATAATACGGTTACAGTTGTCCTTGACACTAATTTAACACCAGAATTATTAGAAGAAGGTTTTGTACGTGAAATCATCAGTAAAATCCAGACCATGAGAAAAGAAGCAGGATTTGAAGTGATGGATAAGATTCACATTTCTTATAAAGCAGATGCAAAGGTTTCTGATATTTTTGCAAAATATGGAGATGACATCAAATCTGATGTACTTGGATTAGATATTACAGCAGATGCAGTAGATGGATATCAGAAGGAATGGAACATCAATGGCGAGACAGTTCTTTTAGGTGTAAAAAAAGGAGAATAAGTTTTGTTTAACAAAGCGGATTCTGTATTTAAAAAGAATACCGGAAAAATGAAGTTTGCTGATTTTTTCCGGTATTGGAAAGGCATGGTAATGAATATGGAAACATCGGTCTTCAACAAACGGGAATTTATCAATGAGGTAGAGGAAGCCTTACGATTTTTATATCGTAAGCAGTTAAAAGAAGCAAGTCAGCAGGAAATTTTTCAGGCTGTATCTTATGTTGTAAAGGATGTTGTTATGGATGACTGGCTGGCAACACAGAAGTCAATGGAAAAACAGGATCCGAAAATTGTTTATTACATGTCCATGGAATTTTTAATGGGGCGTGCATTGGGAAACAATCTGATTAACTTAAAGGCATATGGAGAAGTAAAAGAAGCCTTAGAGGAAATCGGATTAAACTTGAATGAAATTGAAGATGAAGAGCCGGATCCGGCTCTTGGTAATGGTGGACTTGGTCGTTTAGCAGCCTGCTTTATGGAGTCCTTGTCCACTTTAGGGTACGCAGCCTATGGTTGTGGAATCCGTTATCGTTATGGAATGTTCAAACAGAAAATCTCGGATGGATTTCAGGTGGAAGTACCGGATAACTGGCTGAGAAACGGTTATCCCTTTGAACTTCGCAGAGGAGAATATTCCTACAAAGTAAAATTTGGCGGCTATGTCAGAGCTGAGGCAGACGAGTATGGAAATACGAAATTTGTGCATGAAGGCTATCAGGCAGTTATGGCTGTTCCATATGATATGCCGATTGTGGGTTATAATAATCATATGGTAAATACCTTAATGATTTGGGATGCAGAGCCAACAGAGGTCTTTGAATTAGATTCCTTTGACAGAGGGGACTATGATAAGGCAGTAGAGCAGGAGAATCTTGCCCGTAACTTAGTCGAAGTACTTTATCCAAATGATAATCATATCAAAGGAAAAGAACTTCGTTTAAAACAGCAGTATTTCTTTGTGTCTGCCAGCTTACAGCGCGCTATTGAACGATTCAAAAAGAATCATGACGATATTCATAAACTGCCGGAGAAAGTCTGCTTCCAGTTAAATGATACCCATCCAACGGTGGCAGTGGCAGAATTAATGCGTATTTTAATGGACGAAGAAGGCTTAGGCTGGGATGAAGCCTGGGAGATTACAACCCACTGCTGCGCATATACCAATCATACGATTATGGCAGAAGCATTGGAAAAATGGCCGATTTCCATTTTCTCAAGACTTCTTCCGCGTATTTATCAGATTGTGGATGAGATTAACCGCAGATTTATGCATGAAATTATGCAGCGATATCCGGGAAATCAGGAGAAGCTTGCCAAAATGGAAATTCTTTATGATGGTCAGGTTAAGATGGCAAATCTTGCCATTGCAGCAGGCTTTTCCGTGAATGGTGTTGCAAGACTTCATACAGAAATCTTAAAAAATGAGCAGTTAAAGGATTTCTATGAAATGATGCCTGAGAAATTCAGCAATAAGACAAACGGTATTACCCAGAGAAGATTTTTAGCTCATGGCAATCCATTGCTGGCGGGCTGGGTAACAAAACGCATTGGCTCTGACTGGATTACGGATTTATCTCAGATAAAGAAGTTAGAAAGCTGTGCAGGAGATGAAAAGGCTCAGAAAGAGTTTATGCAGATTAAATACCAGAATAAGGTACGCCTTGCAAAATACATCAAAGAACATAATGGTGTAGAGGTTGATCCAAATTCTATTTTTGATGTGCAGGTAAAACGACTTCATGAATATAAACGTCAGCTGCTTAATATTTTACATGTCATATATCTTTACAATCAGGTAAAAGAGCATCCGGAAATGGAATTTGTTCCGAGAACCTTTATTTTTGGAGCAAAAGCAGCAGCGGGTTATAAGATTGCAAAATCCACCATTAAGTTAATTAACAGTGTGGCAGAGGTTGTAAATAATGACAGCAGCATCAATGGAAAGATTAAAGTAGTCTTTATTGAAGACTACAAGGTTTCCAATGCAGAATGGATTTTTGCGGCAGCAGATGTCAGTGAGCAGATTTCTACAGCAAGTAAGGAAGCTTCCGGTACCGGTAACATGAAGTTTATGTTAAATGGTGCAATTACTCTTGGAACTATGGATGGTGCCAATGTTGAAATGTACGAGGCAGTTGGACCGGAAAATATGTTTATTTTCGGTATGAGTTCCGATGAAGTAATCTGGCATGAACATAACAGAGATTATAATCCAATGGATATTTACAATAGTGATGCAGATATCCGCAGAGTCTTGAATCAATTAGTAGACGGAACCTTTGCACCGCATGATACAGAATTATTCCGTGAACTCTATAATTCTTTATTAAATACAAAATGCACCCAGTATGCAGACACCTACTTTATTTTAAAGGATTTCCGTTCCTATGCGGATGCACAGCGCAGAGTGATGCATTATTATATGGATAAAGCTGCCTGGGCAAAGAGTGCCATTTTAAATGTTGCAAATTCCGGTAAGTTCTCTTCTGACAGAACGATTCAGGAATATGTAGATGATATCTGGCATCTGGATAAAGTAACTGTGGAAAAGTAGAATTTAGGGACGCAGCCTAAATTTTGAAATCTAGGGACGTAGCCTAAATTTCGGAATTCAGGGACACAGCTTAAAAAATGAATAGGATTTTATAAGAAACAGGAGACAGTTACAGCCTAGTGAACTGTCCCCTGTTTTTTCTATATTTTTAACTGTAAATATGTTAGGATAAAGAAAATAGACATACAATAATTTGAAGAACGAAGGGGAGGCAGAATAATGCGATTATTAATCAAACAGCGTGTTTTTTCATGGACAGATTCTTATGATATTTATGACGAAAATGGAGATGCTAAATATTTTGTAAAGGCAGAGTTTTTTTTACTGGGACATCAGTTACATGTTTATGATAGAAATAAAAATGAGATTGGGGTTAATGCTTGTCATTGCAATTGATGCGGCAAATTGCAGCAAAGATGACTAGATAAAAATAGTAAAAACGTACTAATTTTGATTGAAATAATAGAATGTGTAGCATAAAATAGAGATAATCAGATAATTATTTGTGAGGAGGTATTACCATGGAACATATGAATCCATTACTTCAGGGTCAGGATAGTGAGAACAGATTTATCACAATTGGTGAGATTATGCTTCGTTTGACACCACCGAATTATGAGAAAATCCGTATGTGTCATAATTTTGAAGCAAGCTATGGTGGAAGTGAGGCAAATATTGCGCTGGCACTGGCAAACCTTGGGGTGGATAGTACTTTTTTTACTGTTGTGCCTAATAACAGCCTTGGAAAAAGCGCAATCCGCATGCTGAGAAGCAGCGATGTACATTGTACTCCGGTAATACTTAGCACTCCGGAAGAGACACCAACACATCGTCTTGGAAGTTATTATCTGGAAACAGGATATGGAATACGTCCAAGCAAAGTAACCTATGATAGAAAGCATAGTGCAATTACAGAGTATGATTTCAGTAAACTGGATTTGTATGAGTTGTTAGAAGGATATACATGGCTGCATTTAAGTGGCATTACACCGGCGCTGGCTCCAAATTGTCGAAAGCTTACAATGGATTGTCTGAAGGTTGCAAAAGAGCTTGGTATAACAGTAAGCTTTGACGGAAATTTTAGAAGTAAGCTGTGGACATGGGAAGAAGCAAGAGATTTTTGTACAGAATGTCTTCCATATGTGGATGTACTGCTTGGAATTGAGCCATATCATCTTTGGAAGGATGAGAATGACCATAGCAAAGGAGATGTAAAGGATGGAGTTCCTTTACAGCCAAGCTACGAGCAGGAGGATGAAATCTTTCAGGAATTTGTAAAACGTTATCCGAATTTAAAATGTATCGCCCGTCATGTACGTTATGCCCATAGTGGTAGCGAAAACAGTTTAAAAGCATTTTTATGGTATGAAGATCACACCTTTGAAAGTAAGCTTTTTACTTTTAATATTTTAGACCGTGTCGGTGGTGGAGATGCTTTTGCCAGTGGTCTTATTTATGCCATGATGCATGATTATAAGCCGATGGATATGGTGAATTTTGCTGTGGCAAGCAGTGTGATTAAACATACTATCCGCGGAGATGCCAACATTACCGATGATGTGACAAGTATCCGTAATCTTATGAATATGAATTACGATATTAAGCGATAGGAAAGAGAAGCTTTGTGTAGATGCGAATACTTTTACACAGGGCTTCTTTCATTTTATCAGAAAGCCCCTGTTACACTAATATGTGTTTTGGGTTGTATTGGTAAAATATGTAATTTTGTTGCATGATTTCTGAAATTTGTTGCAGTATGCGCCTAACATGTTGCAAACTGAAAAAGGAACGCTATAATGAAATTACAAAACAAAAATAAAGGAAACAATACGGTCAAAACAGCAGAAAGCTGTCAAAGTAAGCCGGGTGAAAATTAGAAAAAATGATGTAGGAGGAATCGATATGATTTGGGAAGATGTACTTGCAAAGTTTAAAGAATTATTTGGTGATGAAGGCGAAATCGGTGTTTATTTTGCACCGGGACGTGTAAATATGATAGGTGAGCATACAGATTATAACGGAGGTCATGTTTTTCCATGTGCATTAACCATTGGTACCTATGGAGTTGCAAGAAAAAGAGATGACAAAAAACTTCGTTTCTATTCTATGAATTTTGAACAGCTTGGTGTCTTAGAGTCTTCGGTAGAAGATTTAAAACCGGAAAAAGAAGCTGACTGGACCAATTATCCAAAGGGTGTTATGTGGGCATTTGGTGAAAAGGGAATGAAGGTTGAGCAGGGAATGGATCTTGTATTATTCGGAAATATTCCAAATGGTTCAGGATTGTCTTCTTCCGCATCTGTTGAAGTGCTGACAGGATTTATCTTAAAAGACATGTTTGGATTTGATGTGACAAATCAGGATTTAGCATTAATCGGACAGTTCTCTGAGAATAACTTCAACGGCGTAAACTGTGGAATTATGGATCAGTTTGCCATTGCAATGGGAAAAGAAGGTCATGCAATTTTCTTAGATACAGCAACTTTAAAATATGAGTATGCACCTATTAAATTAGAAAATGCAAAAATAGTAATCTCCTGCAGTAATAAGAAGCGTGGTCTTGGTGATTCCAAATACAACGAAAGAAGAAGTGAGTGTGAGACAGCATTAGCAGAAATCCAGCAGGTTGTAGGTATCGAGACTCTTGGTGACCTGACAGAAGAATTATTTGAGCAGTACCAGTCTGCAATTAAAGATGAAGTGAGACAGAAACGTGCAAAGCATGCAGTTTATGAGAACCAGAGAACAGTAAAAGCAGTAGAAGCTTTAAAGAATAATGATGTGAAGCTGTTTGGTGAGCTTATGAATGCATCTCATGTATCCTTACGGGATGATTATGAAGTTACCGGTATTGAATTAGATACTTTGGTAGAAGAAGCATGGAAGGTAGAAGGTGTAATCGGTTCCCGTATGACCGGAGCAGGCTTTGGCGGATGTACGGTAAGTATCGTAAAAGATGAAGCAGTAGATACTTTTATTAAAGAAGTAGGTGCAGCTTATGAGGAGAAGATTGGCTATGCAGCAGATTTCTATGTAGTAGAGATTGGTGATGGTCCGGTAAAGTTAGCATAAAGAACTAGCAATAGCAGATACAATACTTAATTTTACGAAGTTTATAGTGAGAGATATAATTGACCAACAGACTGCCGGCTTTTACGCCGGCAGTTATAAAATAACAGGAATTATATAGAAAAGAGGAAGTTATGATTAAAGAGAGAATTTTGGAATTAACAGAGTATGGTCTTGTAACAGGATTAGTTCAGGAAGAGGATAAGATATTTACCATCAATCGTCTGATGGAATTATTCCAGTTAGAGGATTTAGAGGATGAAATAATCGAAGCTTATGCAAAACGTACTCCAATGACACAGGAAAGTGCGGAGGCAGCATTAGAGGACATTCTTGCAGAAATGTTAGATTATGCGGCAGAAAAAGGATTGATGGAAGAAAATACCATCACATACAGAGATTTATTTGACACCAAGATTATGGGAATGTTAATGCCAAGACCAAGTGAAGTGCGTCAAATGTTTCAGGGACTTTATAATCACAACTCTTCCAAGGCAGCAACAGATTATTACTATAAATTAAGCTGTGACAGCAACTATATCCGCAGAGCCCGTATCAAAAAAGATATGAAATGGACTTCTGAGACAGAGTTTGGAACATTGGATATTACCATTAACCTGTCAAAACCGGAAAAAGATCCAAAGGCAATTGCAGCAGCAAAGCTGGCAAAACAGTCCGGTTATCCAAAATGTCTTCTTTGTAAAGAAAACGAAGGATATCTTGGACGTGTGAATCATCCGGCAAGACAGAACCACAGAATTATTCCGGTAACAATTAATAACAGTGACTGGTTTTTCCAGTACTCACCATATGTGTATTACAATGAACACTGCATCGTGTTTAATGCATTACATACTCCAATGAAAATTGAGCGGGCAACCTTTGGAAAGTTACTTGACTTTGTGTCACAGTTTCCACATTATTTTGTAGGTTCCAATGCAGACCTGCCAATCGTAGGTGGTTCTATTTTAAGTCATGATCATTTCCAGGGTGGAAATTATGAATTTGCAATGGCAAAAGCACCAATAGAGAAAGAAATCAGTTTTGCAGGCTTTGAAGATGTAAAAGCAGGAATCGTAAAATGGCCAATGTCCGTTATCCGTATCCGGGGTGCGAAAAAAGAGCGATTAATTGAGCTGGCAGATAAGATTCTCCTTGCATGGAGAGGCTATAGTGATGAAGCTGCATTTGTTTTCGCAGAAACAGATGGAGAGCCACATAACACAATTACACCGATTGCAAGAAGACGTGGTGAGGATTTCGAGTTAGATTTAGTGCTTCGCAACAATATTACCACAGAGGAGCATCCTCTGGGGGTATAT
>CAYMIS010000120.1:0-9559 GCA_964390485.1 uncultured Roseburia sp.
ATTTGCAGCAGATTTACAGTCTGTCCCCTTTGGCCACTCGGGAATCTGCCCATTTCCTTGTCAGCGCTAATTGCCCTGACAAGGATTGATTATAGCACAAGCCTTTTCAATGTGCAAGATGTGTTTTTATTTTTTTCTAACTTTTTCACACAATTTTTTACACATTCTATTTTCTATAAACAACTTTTATTTTATGGTCATACTCATATTCTTTTAAAAGCTGCTGATAAAGTTCTTTGCTCTTTACCGTAATTGTACACTTATTATATGCAAAAGCTTCGTTCTCCACCGTCTTTACCGTTTTAGGAATTGTTATTTTGGTGAGTTTTCCATCTGAAAATGCCCCTGCTTTAATCGTCTTTAATGATGACGGCAGCTTAATCGTTGTAAATCGGTTATTAGAAAATGCATACGCACCAATCGTTTTTAGCTTCGTTGACAATGTTACCTTTGTCAGCTTATTACCCTCAAATGCATTCGCTTCAATAACTGTAACTGAATTTGGTATCACAATTTTTTCGAGGATACATCCCTGGAATGCACCGGCTTCTATCTTCGTAACTGTCTTTGGAATCGTGATACTCTTTAACTTGGTGCAGGATGAAAAGCTATAGGTTCCAATTTTTTTCAGTTTTGAAGGAAGTGTTACCTTTGTCAGCTTATAACAATTTGCAAAAGACATTTCGCCAAGCTGTATATTTGTGCCTTTCATCTTTACTTCTTTAAGCTTATCACATGCGAAAAATGCTTGTTTTCCCACACTTGCAACCGTTTTCGGAATAATAACCTTTGTTATCTTTTTATTGTAGCTAAATGCGGATTCATTAATTTTTTTTACACTTGATGGAATTGTAACCGTTCCAGATGCATTTGAACCATCAAGTAATACTCCACTCTCAATTACTAACCCATTTTTATCAGCTTTCAAATCCATATATTTTGTATCAAGGAAGGCTGTTCCATCAATCTTTGCAGACGAGTTTTTCACTGTTATTTTTTTCAATTTTGCACATCCATAAAAAGCGTACTCACCTATCACCGATACAGATTTCGGAATCGTCACCTGAGTTATCTTTGTATTCTGATAGAAAGCCCGTCCACAAATTATTTTTACTTTTGACGGAATTGAAATTTTACCTTTTGCCTTTGCGCCATCCAGTAAATATCCATTAATAATTCCCAATCCGTTCTTATCCCGTATGGAATCCATATACTTTGTTCCGACAAATGCACCACTACCAATTTTTTTCAACTTTTTAACAAAGTCAATTGTTTTTAAAGACTCACAATCAGCGAATGCATTTTCTCTTACCTCGGTAACTTTTTCCCCTCCAGTAATCTTTGTAAGCTTACTACATCCTGAAAATACACCACATCCGACTTTTTTAACCTTATTTCCAAGCTTTACTTCCTCAAGCTCATCCAGCCAATGGCAACTGTCATCCGGAATTTTTGACACATTTATCGTTATTTTTTGTATCATATCTCCCCAGGATTGACTATTGGAATTATTCAAAACAGCAGTTGAATAAATCTTTAATTCTGTCAAATTTTCGCACTCATAAAAAACATTGCTTCCAAAACTCTTAATAGATGATGGCAAAGATACGTTCTTAATCTTACTGCAACCTGAAAACGCAAACCCATCAATCGTCTCTATTCCATCCGGAAGTTTAATCTTCTCCAAAGAGCTACAGTAAGCAAATGCATTTTCTCCAATTGTTTTGATTCCCTTTGGTAACGTAATTTCCGTCAACGCTTCACAATTGCTAAAAGCCATCGCCTCTATTACTTCAATTCCATCCGAAAGAATCACTTCCTCTAAATTTGAACAATTATCGAATGTTCTTTCTTTAATTACTTTTATTTTCTTTGGAATTGTTACACGCTTCAAATCAAGACAATTATTAAAGGCTCTTGCTCCAATTGTTTTAAGATTATCCGGCAATGTGATTTCTTCTAAAAAAACACAATTTTCAAATGCCTTCTCTCCAATTGTTTTCACTCCACTTGGAAGATTCACGACTGATACACCCGCATTTTCGAATGCACTGGCACCAATCTCAGTTACTCCTTCCGGTACCGTAACTTCCTGAGCAGTTCCCGTATACTGTACCAAAACACCATCTTTCATCACAAAATCGGACTCTTCTGCCTTCACAGTCTCACCATGAAGCAGACAGCCTGCTAAGACAAACATTAACAACAAACTTAGAATTTTCCATACTTTCGTTTTCATAAATGTCTCCTTTCATAACTTAGTTCCGAAATTACAGTACTATAGTACCACTTTCTCAACTAAATGTACAGTTAGGAATTTCTGCTTTCACTTATTCAAAACTATTTTGTTACATTTACATCAACAATCTTCAAAGTATCCTCTGTCACCTGACAGCATAGGAAAAGAACCTCTACTCCGGCTGCTTTTGCCGACTCTAATGCCGCTCCAAATTCCGGGTGGGTAGCTGTGTTTGCCCGAACCTCCTTCACACCCTCCATCTGGATAACAAAGGCAACACTACATCGATATCCCTCGCCTACTGCCTTCGCCAACTCCTTCAGATGTTTTATCCCACGCTCTGTCGGTGCATCCGGGAAATAACCGATTCCATCCACTTCCAGAGTACACCCCTTTACCTCCATTAAGTATTTCTGCTCTCCTTTTTCCATATAGAAATCCACTCTGGAATTGCCATAAGTATATTCAGACTTCACAAAGCTATAATCCTGCCCTTTCAGCCATTCCTTTACTACTTCATTGGGCACCTGACTGTCAATATTTACCCAGCCTAAATTCTCCTTATATACTGAAATCAAATCATACTTTGTTTTCCGGTTTGGATTATCAGAAATCTCCAAAACCACTTCTGCACCCGGCAAAAGTAATTCCCTGCATCTTCCCGTATTTTTCACATGCACAGTTTCCATTACATTATCAATAAAAACCTGTGCAATAAATCTGTTTTTTCTACTATGAAATATTCCACGAACTGTATTTTTATACTTCTTCATCTACTTTAATACCCTTTAAATCTGCTTCTAAAAGATTCATGCTGTTTTTAATCTCATTAAGGCTCTGTTTTACCTCATCCGTCTGTTGCTGTGGCTTTGCCAGTTCTATCATATCTGTAAGTTCTATATCCGGCGCTTCATTCTGGTGTCTTTTGGCTTCTGCACGCTCGATGGCTTCCTTGGTACCCTCGATAACTGCCTCCTGCAATGCTTTTAATTCACGGATATCCTCCAGCTGTTCTTCCTCTTTTTCTTTTTCCTCTGCTTTCTCCTTCGCTGCTTCTTCTGCCTCTTCCAGTTTCTCTTCGATATGTTCTTTTGACTCCTGCATCAGCATTCCGATAATTTCGTCATTATAAGCTTCCTTAATATCCTCTGCCGCTTTTTCTGCTTCTACCATAGGATTTGATTTTAACCGTTCAATAGCGATTCTCTTTATATCACTCACATCATCTTCCATCTGGCGGTTATATTCATTTATTTCTTTTCTTAGTGTTCCCGCCACGTCATTTAATTCTAATGCCCGCTTCTGATATTCTGTTAACCCTTTCTTATCTATTTCTGCCAGACGCGCCATCTCTTCTTGGGAAAGCTTCTCATTTGTAACTCTTCCTAAAATATCCTGACGTTTTTTCAATAATTCTAAATCCTGCTGCTCTTCCGAATCCTCTGACACACCACAGGCTTCCTTCAATGCCGCTTCTGCCTCTCTGATTCCTGAAAGTTCTTTTACAGACTCTGCCCGTAATGTTTCCATCTCTGCATAATGGTCTTTTCTTGCCTGCACATTCCGGTCTACTGCTTTATCGCTTTCCCATGCCTGTTTTACAACCTTCCAGGCTTTTTCCTGTGCCTCTTTACGTTTCTGGGCAATTGGGTCATCAGCAAGCTTGGTATTTCCTGCAAAAAAACTTTTTCTTCCTTCTTGCTGTTCTGTTTTCTGACTATTAAAAATTATATTGCCCTCTCCATTCTGTGGTGCATTTGCACGAATCGTTAAATTCATAGATACGCCTCCCTGCTTTTTCTCGATAATACACATATCCCTTCTGCTATTACTGTCTTTGCACTTCCCGGATTCCTTTTAATTTATCCACATAAACCAATCTATTAAATTGAAATATCCACGCTTGCCGGTGCACCAGCTATCTCTGAAGACGCACTTGATATCTCTCCCCCCATATTCATTGATGCTGACATCTCAATATCGCCCATTTCAAGTGCCACTTCCTGTTCCAACTGATTTTCCAGCAACTGCAAAGCGTGCTCACTCATCTCCAATTCACTTATCCCTACTGCCTGTGTACTAAGCTCAAGCATAACTCCACTGCTATCAGAATATGTGTTACCTCTCTCGTTCATCTGCTCTTTTAAATATTTCATATCTGCTTCATTGATTTTCCCACGCTCTGCATTCCGGTGTATTCGCTTTTTCCGCAGCAAATCCTGACGCATGGACTTTTCCTTTATAGCCTGCTGTGCCTCATCTAACACTATTTTTGTTTTTATTTCCTGCTCTTTTTGAGTCACCCGGCGTTTCACCTCATTTTTCTGCTGCTGCTCCTTGTTCGCATGCTCCCTTTCATAATGGCTTCTTAATTGTTCTTCTTCCTTTAAATTCTGAAGCTTCATCTTGGCACATTTTACCATCCGGTTTGCGTGGGCAAGTGCCACCCGTACTTCACCATCATTATATTGACCAGTTCCAAGACACCGTTGTAAATTACTCACCTTACTTTTTGCCCGCGTCAAAACCATCGCAGCGTTTCTGGATTTGCTTGCACGAAGCAGCTGTGAAGAAATCTCTTTTGAATTATAATTCAGCTTCTTTTTTGTTTTCCTACTGCTCTGACGCTGTATTGCCTGCGACCTCGCTATTGTATTTGTGGTACTTTTTACTGTAAGGGATGCCCCGGCAAAATTAGCAGCAGCCCCCACTCCAACACCATTTACTGTTGTAGCCATAACTCATTTCCTCCCTGAAATAAAACCTATACTATTTACGAATCCATTCTTTTTTTATATCGGTACTGCTTTAGCAAAAAATAAGAAACAGCCCATCCAAATGCCGTTTTTATAGCATAGTTATCCCTATTAAACGATTCAAAAAAGCGAAGCTCCCATCATACGTGATAGGAACTTCGCTTCTTGTCATTCTCATATTAGCTTTTCTTTATCTATTCAAATTGTTTTAAATAATTCTTCGAATTCCTAAAATATCTCTGTAGTAAACATTGGATGTAATAATTCCCACCTTAGAATTACTTGCATGAACAATCTGCTCATTTCCAATATAAATACCAATATGTCCGGAATACCACACCAGGTCTCCCGGCTTCGCATTTTTCACACCATCTACTGCCCTGCCGGATGCCCCCTGTTCTCCTGAGGTTCTTGGAAGTAAAATTCCAAAATGCTTATAAACACTCTGTACAAAGCCGGAACAATCTGCACCATTTGTCAGACTTGTACCACCATATACATATGGATTTCCAAGGAACTTCAGGGCATAGTTAGCAATCTGCTGTCCCAAGTCACTGTTGGACTGGCCGCTGGAGCTGGCTGCAGAGTTGCCCGAATTACTGTTTGAAGAATGACTTGCGGAAGGCTTTCCAGTATTTCCAGAACCCGAAGAATTGCTCTGTGGTTTCTTCTGTGCCGCCTTTTTGGCAGCTTCCTCCGCCGCTCTTCGTTCTTCTTCTGCTGCCCTTCTCGCTGCCTCTTCTGCAGCTTTTCTGGCTTCTTCCTCTTTTCTTAAACGGGCTTTTTCTTCTTCCCTTGATTCCGCCTCAACATTCTCTGTATAAAGTCTGACATAATCGGTGGATACATAACCGTCCCCTTCTTCCACCGACACCTTTACCCAGCCTTCCTGTTCTTCCAGCACGGATAGAATATCTCCACCCGGAACAAGTCCCAGAACGATGGACTCTGTAGAAGCTTCTTTTCTGACCTTTAATGTGGTTGTTGTAACCTCTGCCAGTCTTTTTCCAACTTCGTCTGCTTTTTTGCGGGCCGCTTCACCGGTTAATACATATTCTGCTTTTACATACCCGGTAACTGTACCGGATTGTATGTAATACCAGCCATTTTCCTCTCCAAGCATCTCTCCAACAGAATCGTCATAAAGCTTTCCAAGAATTTCTCCTTCCATTCCCGGCATGCTTCGAATATTCACATAACTATTTACATCTGCAATAATCAGTGTTTCTTCTATCGTATCACTGTCTGCATTTTTATCCTTTGTATCTTCATCCACCGAATCTTCATTTCCTGCCATATCTTCTGCAGCATCACTTTCCAAATCCGGTGCGTTTTTTTCCTCTGTTTCATCTGCCGCATTCTCTGTGTCCGTCTCATGTGCACTTGCGGTCATATCCTCTGTACTTATTTCTGTTTCATCTACATCATTGGCACTTGCCACCTCCGGCAACAGCATACGGGCAACAGAAACATCCTTTTCTGCTTCAGTAACCTTTTCTTCTAATGCCTCTGTTTCCATTGGGCTTGATGCAATTTCTGCATTTTTTGTGGAATCTCCGCTAATTGCTGCAGTTGCAGACACTACACCGATTGCGGTAATCATACATAACACTTTTACTTTTTTGAACTTCATCTTCTTTCTCCTTTGGATTTGTTACAAATGTGTTACGTATTATTACATGATTCCATTGTTTTTGTGAATACTTTTTACCAAGGGAATATCTTCCACCCTTTATGCCAATACTATGCGATAATTTCTATTTGATTATCCTCCGGTCCTAAAATAACACTCTCATAATAACCATCTCCGGTAACTCTCGGACCATTAATCACCTCGTATCCGGCTTCGTATAACCGTTCTGTCAGCATATCTACCTTTTCCCTGCTCCCTGCATCAAAGGCAATATGAATATAACCCATTCTTGCCAGATTGTTCTTCTGCTCCCTCATTTGTGGCAAATTCATAATTTCAAGGCGGCTTCCATCCTCAAAGGATAGAAAATAACTTCTTAGCCCTGTTCTTGGATTATGATATCCCTCATTTGGCTTTGCATCAAAAAACCTCACAAAAAAATTCTTCATCCCCTCTAAATCATGTACATACATTGCTACATGTTCAATTCTCATATTCTTCTCCTTTCTGCCGGTCCCTCCAGCAGAATGCTTCCGCTTATCCAATAAGCGTATACTGCATTAGTTCGTAATGTAATTTGCTCCCCTCAACAATTTCTTCCGGTAATAAGGCTCTTGCCACCAGTTTTAAATCCTCCTCGGGCTGGTCTATTCTCTTTAAATGTGCATAATCCCCATCAATCTGTTGCACGATATAATCACAAATCAACATAAGCGTTCTCCTTTTTCCGTTCTGCTTCCTACATTATATCACATAGTTTTGCCATATGAACCTTATTTTCTGATTTCTTTCCCGATAAAAGTATGTTTTTATAATAATTTTAATTTTTTCGCAAAAATTAGTATGTTTAGCAAACACAAAATGGTATAATAGTACTATATAGTATGTAGAAGAGTTTCGGCAGTTATATTTTTCTTTCATCAGAGGAGAAAAGCATGTTTCGTTCGGAAGACATAAACGCATTTTTTCAAACCTACTTAGAAAATTACATTACCAGCGCTACCTGTGAATCCTTGCTGCTCAAACCAGCAACCAAGGAAGAATGGATTGCGCGTCTGAAATCCTGCACAATTTACCAGCAGAATATTCGTCAGCAGAATCAGGCTCTTTTAGAGGAATACATTTATTCTGCCAAAGCGGACCCTTCTGTATTATCCAATGAGAATTTCGATTTAATATTGTCCTTTTGTCAAAAACTCTATGACAGCGATGATGTTGAACCGACTTTTTTAATTGAGATTTCAGAGCTGCTGATTCCACATTATGAGAAACTCTCTGACATGGAAAGCCTTTTGTTTTTATACACCTGTACAGCATATGCTTATCTGGAGCTGTCCCGTACCGGTAATCAGAAGGCTGCAAAGGCTTCCGTTTCCTATTACAAAAAAGTATTAAACTATCGGGATGACATTGAAACATTTGAACTCCCAAAAAGCCGCGAGTATATTTTTATCGCATATAGTAATCTTATTCAGGCAGAAGCCGGGCTGGGAAATATCCCGTTAGCGGAAGCTTATTCCTTCTGGCAGGAGCTTTGTTCCCTCCGTACCCGTAAGAAATTCTGCCAATTTGATGAAGCCAATCCCCGCATCCCACAGATTTGCCGTCGTACCATTGATTCCTTTTGTGCTTTTGATACGGCTTTTAATATTAACAAAAAATTTGACGATTCACCGATTATTGACATACTAAATGAAATTAACAGAGAACGTTGTGAACAGGTTATGAAAGAAACGGGTTCTATTTACAATTGCTCTTATCTGCTGGTATTCAATTATTATCGTTTATTAGCAAAGGAAGGCAGCATTACCTGGGACGATGCCTGGCAGAATCTTCATCATTATTATATTTACCAGAAGGAAGTCTTAGAGCAGACCCCGGAATTTGATGACATGGCATACTACTGTAATCTTCCATTACACCTGATTGATATATTAAACCACACAACTATGCCCGAGGAATTTAAGACGATTTACTACCAGAAATACAAAGATATCATTGCTGATTTTCTTATGTATCACCCGGGCAAAGCAAATTCCTACACCCTTAACAGCGGATTGCAGACGATTTGTTTTCATCCACTGATACTGGGTACTTTCAAAGAATCCGTGGAAAAGATTAACTTTATTATTGATTTAGTTGTTTCAAAGCACCTTACCACCTTTATCCACTCAGTTATGGTTTCTTATCTGGCTGAGGCTATTACAAAGTTTCTGTTAAAGAAAAACCCTAGACTTCTTTTTACCACTAATAGTCCTTTTCCGCTGGAAATCATATTAGCCCATGAATCAGATTTGATTGATTTTTCTGTGCGTTCTGCACTGTTTCATGATATTGGAAAAAATGGTCTGATTCCGATTATTAATACACAACACCGGAATTTGACGGATTTTGAATTTGAGATTATCCGTTCCCATCCCGGAAAAGGCTCCGAGTATCTGGCTTCCGACAAACATTTTGCTCTGTTCCACGAGGTCGCTTACGGACATCATAAATCTTATGATGGGTTACGTGGTTATCCAAAGGAATTTAATAACGTGGCATCCTTCTGCAGACCGGCAATTGACTTAATTCATATTTGTGACTGTCTGGATGCTGCTACCGATTATTTAAGCCGCAATTATCATCAGGCAAAGTCCTTCGATATGGTTATGGAGGAATTAAAAGCCGGACGTGGCACCGAATATAACCCGGATATTGTAAATATGATTTTAGATGAGCCGGAGCTCTATCATGAATTGAAAACACTCACTGAAGAAAAGCGTGAAAATATTTACTACGATACCTATCTCACGTTTGTCAATAAACAAAAACCTCCTAAAAAATAAATGGAAAGCCCTTGTCAACCGGATAAGTGACAAGGACTTTCCATTTAAAGTAAAAAAGCGTCGCCGCGCGACGCTTCCAAAAACGCTTCGCGTTTTCATCTGG
>CAYMIS010000121.1:0-9390 GCA_964390485.1 uncultured Roseburia sp.
ACCGGAGCAGAAGGTAACACCATTGTGTGGGTTATCTACCATTTCCATCATACGGAGAATGTTCTTTTTATTGATAATAATGCGTGGAAGTCCGAAAACACTCCAGGCAGGGTCATCCGGGTGAATTGCCATGTTGATGTCGTATTTATCGCAGACAGGCATAATTCTTTCTAAGAAATATTTCAGATTTTCAAAAAGCTTTTCGTCATCGATATACTGATACATTGCAAAAAGCTCTTTGATTTTTGCCATACGCTCCGGCTCCCAGCCCGGCATAACAGTTCCGTTCATATCACCGGAAATAGATGCAAACATATTCTCCGGGTCTAATGCGTCAACGGCTTCCTGAGTATAAGCCAGAACAGTAGAGCCATCCGGACGTTTTCTTGCGAGCTCTGTTCTTGTCCAGTCGAATACCGGCATAAAGTTGTAGCATACAAGGTGAATATCTTCTTTTCCAAGGTTTTCTAAGGTTTCAATATAGTTATCCATATACATATCCCGCTCAGGAGCACCGGTTTTGATTGCGTCATGAATATTAACACTTTCAATTCCGGCAATACGAAGTCCTGCCGATTCAACCTCTGCTTTCATTTCCTGAATACGTTTCTGACTCCACACCTCTCCAGGAGTAGTGTCGTATAAAGTAGTGATTACACCATGTACACCGGGAATCTGGCGAATCTGTTCTAAAGTTACGGTATCAAATTTGGAACCATACCATCTTAATGTCATTTCCATAGGGAAAAGCCTCCTTCATTTATATTCATAAAAAGTATTGTTGTTCTTTACAAGTTTGATTATATATAAAAAGTGTAAGAATCCAATTGAAAGAATTGTTGCATACATTGCAAAAATTGCGGTATACTATTTGAATAGAATCACATTAGAAAAAGAGGGGAAAAAGTGGGAAAAAATCTGCGTTCCAAGTTTAGCAATAGACAATACATGCTGTCTCAGGATTTTGAAATATATTATTATGATGAACACTATTCTTTTAAGGTAGAAAATCATGCCCATAATTATTATGAATTTTACTTTTTTTTAGAAGGGAATGTGTCAATTGATATTGAAGGGGAAATTTATCCTTTGAAATATGGGGATATGGTAGTTGTGCCTCCTTATGTAAAACATCAGGCAGTAATTCATGATACATCAGTTCCTTACCGGAGATTTGTATTCTGGATTAGCCAGGATTATTGCAAGCAGTTGATAGAACAGTCAGTTTCCTATGGTTATCTGATGCAGCATGTGAAAGTGATGAAGCATTACATTTTTCATAATGATATTATTACCTTTAATGCGATTCAGTTTAAAATTTTTCAATTGATAGAAGAAATTCAGTTTAAACGCTTTGGGAAAGAAGCAAGAATATTTTTGCTGGTAAACGAGCTGCTGCTTCAGTTGAACCGCATCGTTTATGAGAAAAAGAATCCAAATAGTGAAAAGGAAGGGCAGAATCTATATCAGTCATTGATTTATTATATTGAAGAGCATTTAGAGGAAGAATTGTCATTAGATGTACTGGCAGGAAAGTTTTATGTGAGTAAATATCATATAGCCCACCTTTTCAAAGAAAAGATGGGCTTGTCCATTCATCAGTATATCTTAAAAAAGAGAATGCAGGCTTCAAGAGAAGCCATTCTTGGAAATGTCAAAATCAGCGAAGTTTACATAAAACTCGGATTTAAGGACTATTCCAGTTTTTTTCGTGCTTTTAAAAAAGAATTCGGGGTATCACCAAAGGAGTACCGGGAATTAAATCAGACGAAGCTGAAAAGAGATAATTATTCATAAACAACAGTAATGTTTCTGCCGTCTTTTTTTGCCTGATAAAGTGCATCGTCAGCAGCTGCGAATAAGGATTCAAAGGTACAGTGCTTCTCTGAGGTAAAAGCAATACCGATACTTACCTGGGTTGTGATGGAAATATTTCGCTCTGTAACAGTTCCATAAATTTTTTCACGAAGCAGTTCTGCCTGTAAAAAGACAGCATCAACATCCTCTACGTGTTTTACAAAAACTAAAAATTCATCACCACCGGCTCTTCCGCAGAAGCAGTCATGATTGAAATGCTGCTGGATAAGAGACGCTGTGTCGCTTAGTATGGCATCCCCTATCAGATGGCCGAAGGTATCATTTAATTGTTTAAAATGATCCATATCTATAATGAGAATCGCTGCAGTGCTGGTATCCTCCATATCATCAAGATATTCTTCAATCAAAAATTGAATCGTATATTTATTTAAAAGACTTGTCATCGGGTCAAGTTTACTTTTTTCTTCATAATGAGAGGAAAGGGACTTGGTCTGATGAATATATTCAATATGTTCTAAGCTGTAATTCTGGGCAGAAAGCTGTTCGGCTTCGTGAATCGGAAAACGTTCCAAAAGCTGGGTAACTGCCTCAAGATAAGCATCCTCAGAGCAGAATTTCTTTGCATAGGAAACCTCTAAGCGCTGTACATAAAACCGCAGAAATTCCTGAGGAAAATCCTTTGCGTAGGATGAAATATAGTCCAAAAGGCGTCTGACTTCTGCCTGTTTTCCTGCCTCAAACATTAATTCACAGATATCAAAATAAAATTCAAAGGAAAGAAGAAATTCATCCTTGGTAATGGTGGATGCTAATAGCTGTGTAATATGCTCCTGCATATTTTTTTCATCCTTCTTATAATAAGAAACTCTGATGGCAAGGTTGCGGATAGCAGCTGCAAAAAAGTAATTATCATGTGAGGAATGAAAGCGTTCAATCTGCCGGTAAATATCGGCAGCCTTTTCCTGCTGACCAAACTTGGAGTGAATGATGCCCTGATAACCAAGACATACAAGCATAACGTGGTAAAATTTTTCATCCTCTTTATCAATCAGGGAATAAGCAGTTTCTTCATGCTCAATTGCTTTGATATAATTATCAAGAGTAAAATATAGGAACCCCAGATTAATATATGCGGTAATGAGTGGTTCTTTTAAGTTGTATCTTCGGCAGATACGGATGCATTTTGTGAAATCATCCTTGGCAATTACTTCCTGCTTAAGGTAGGCATGTATCAGACCTATGAAATTATAGGACATTGCATCGAATTTTTTGAAGGCCATACTTTTAGGCGCATGAATGCAACGGTTGAAATAATCCAGTGACAGATTAAAATCACCCGTACGAAAAAAGTGAATTCCTTTATAAAAAAGCAGATGAGAGAGTTCATCGGGGTTACTCGTATCAATATTTGCATAATATTCATCAAAGGTAGAGAGTATATCAGATGAAACCGGCATCATGCTTTCCTGACGCATTTTTTGAATCAAATGTTCTTTTTCTGTTGTCATTGTAAATTCCCCGCTTCTAATGCAATAGTACTATATTATGATATTATTATATGTTTTCTTCGTGCATATGGCAAGGATACAATGAAGAAAAAGGAAGAAAAAAATAGAGAAAATGATAAAAATTTGCAATAAGAAAAAGGAAAAACGGTCGGATTGCACAAGTATAAATATTCATTTTGCGCAATTATGGTCAAACGATTGCGCATTGTAAATATATGGAAGTATTTTTTAGTGAAAAATTGGTAAAATATTTATAAAACCAGTATTTATAGTACTTTCGTTAGATTGACGAACGTAAAAAATGGTGTCATAATAAGCATGTAAACAAAAAATAGTTGCGCACATGGATGCGCAATCTGCAGAAGGAACTAAGTGTTTTCTTGATTGTAGAGAGGTGTAAAAATGTTTGAAAAAAGAATTGAATTTCGTGATACAGAAGAATTAAAAGATTTCGTGAAAGCAGCAGAAAAATGTGATTTTGACATTAACGTATTTTATTGCAGTACATGCATTGATGCAAAATCTTTACTTGGAATGATTTATCTTGGATGCCGTAAGGTGCTTACAATCCAGTATGGTCATGAAGATGTCTGTTTTGAAAATGCAATTAGCAAATATGCTGTAGCGTAAATAAAGGCGTAAATAAAAAGTAGGGAACTGTTCCAGGTGAACAGTTCCCTACTTTTTATTTACGCGAGTATCGCATAAAGCGTGCTTCTCACAATTGATTTAGATAGTCTTTGGACTTTTCGAAACAGGGGGGATGGAGTATAATCATTTTATGGGAAAAAAGAGAAATGAAACAGAGAAAACGACAATTAAAATATCCGTCCGTAACCTTGTGGAATTTATTTTAAGGGAAGGGGATATCGATAACCGTCATGGCAAAGCAGCTTCCCCGGAGGCAATGCAGGAGGGAAGCAGGATTCATAGGAAAATTCAGAGACGGAAAGGCTCTAATTATCATGCGGAAGTGCCTTTAAAGCTGGTTTTAGAGGAAGAGAATTATGAACTGATTATTGAGGGACGGGCAGATGGAATACAGATAGATAGTGTGGATGGGACAGAAATTACCTATGCAGATAATTTTAACCACATGGAAATTAGGGAAAATATGCGGGTAACAATTGATGAGATTAAAGGTGTCTATATGCGATTAGACCGCCTGTCAGCTCCCGTCGGAGTGCATCTTGCCCAGGCAAAGTGTTATGGTTATATTTATGCCCTGCAGCATGATGTGCCGGTAATTTATGTACAGATGACCTATTGTAATCTGGATACAGAGGAAATACGCTATTTTAATGAGGAGTATTCTTTTGCAGAATTAGAAACATGGTTTTTACATGTGGTTTCTGAGTATAAGAAATGGGCAGATTTTCAGTATGCCTGGAAGAGACTGCGGCAGGAATCCATCAAAAAAGTACAGTTTCCTTATGAATACAGGAAAGGACAGAAGGAGTTAGCTGCGAATGTTTACCGTACCATACAACGGAAAAAGACGTTATTTATTCAGGCACCTACAGGAGTTGGAAAGACAATAACAACTGTTTTTCCGGCAGTAAAGGCAGTAGGTGAAGAACTTGGGGACCGAATATTTTATCTGACAGCAAAAACCATTACCGGTACGGTAGCAAGGGAAGCCTTTGAACTGCTCCGTAGGAAGGGCTACCAGGGGAAAATTATTCAGATAACTGCCAAAGAAAAGCTTTGTATGTGTGAGGAAATGGACTGTAACCCGGTGCATTGTCCTTATGCAAAAGGTCATTATGACAGAGTGAATGAGGCGGTATTTGAATTGCTTCAGACAGAGGATGTTTTTACAAGAGAAATATTGCTGGAACAGGCAGAAAAGCATATGGTCTGCCCTTTTGAGATGTGTTTAGATGCAGCAAGCTGGTCGGACGCGATTATATGTGATTATAATTATGTGTTTGATCCAAATGTATATTTGAAGCGTTTCTTTTCAGAAGGAGTGAGGGGGGATTATCTTTTTCTTGTGGACGAGGCACATAATCTGGTAGAGCGCAGCCGGGAAATGTATAGTGCCGTTATTTACAAGGAGGATTTCCTTGAGATAAAGAAATTAGTAAAGCATTATGAACCCAAGCTGGAAACTGACTTTAATAAATGTAATAAGATTCTCCTTGAATATAAAAGAGAATGTGAAAATTATGTGCTTTATGACAACATTGGGAATCTGATGCTTGCCCTGATGCGTCTTGCGTCAAATCTGGATGAGTTTTTACAGAAAACAACAGAATTCCCGGAGCGGAAAAAAATTACAGAGTTTTATTTGAATCTCAGGAATTTCATGAATATTTATGAGCGGGTAGATGAACATTATGTAATTTATTCCGAGCATGAAGAGGATGGACGATTTAAGTTAAAATTGTATTGTGTGGATCCGTCTTTAAATTTACAGGAGTGCTTAGACAGAGGAAATGCAACAATTTTTTTCTCTGCAACCATGCTTCCGGTAAATTATTATAAGAGCCTGCTTTCCACAAAGCAGGATAATTATGCAGTTTATGCGGAGACGGCCTTTAAAGAGGAACAGAGACTGCTTTTAGTAGGCAGAGATGTCAGCAGTAAATATACAAGGCGAAATCAGCAGGAGTTTTCTAAAATTGCCTCTTATATTTTAAAAACAGGCCGGGCAAAGTCCGGGAATTATATGGTATTTTTTCCATCCTACAAAATGATGCGACAGGTTTATGAGGAATTCGAATGTCTAAATCTGGATGAGATGGATGTGGTAATTCAGGAAGCAGGCATGAAAGAGGCAGAAAGAGAAGCTTTTTTGGAGGAATTTGAGAAGGAGCGGGATAAAACCTTTGTGGCATTTTGTGTGATGGGAGGTATTTTCGGAGAAGGAATTGATTTGAAAAATGAACAGCTGATTGGTGCAATAATCGTAGGAACGGGATTGCCACAGATTAGCAATGAACGGGAAATCCTAAAGAATTATTATGACAGACGTTCCGTGGGAGGTTCATTTTCCGGCGAGGGATTTGATTATGCATATCGTTATCCGGGAATGAATAAGGTGTTGCAGGCTGCCGGGCGTGTAATACGAACGATAGATGATGTTGGCGTAATTGAACTTTTGGATGAACGCTTTTTACAGAGTGATTACCGGAATCTTTTTCCAAGGGAATGGGAACAGCGGGATATCTGCACATTAGAGACGGTGGATGGATATTTAAATAAGTTCTGGTATTCTGAAAAATAGGGACGCAGCCTAAATTTCGAAATCCGGGGACATATCTTTTAAGATGTGTCCCCGGATTTCGAAATTTAGGCTGCGTCCCTATTTTTCAGAATTTAGGCTGCGTCCCTATTTTAACGGTAGTCTCCCATATAGAAAAGGGTAACTACACCGGCACCGGTATGGGCGCCAATCGTTGGTCCTACATAGTTGATAAGGAAACTGTCGATGCCAAACCGTTCTTTGACCTGATTGGCAACAAACTGGGCATCCTCTTCACAGTCACCATGGGAGATAAAAACAATATCATTTTTATCACGCCAGGAACCCATTTGTTTTTCCATACAATCTACAAGAGCGAGTAAAGATTTCTTACGTCCCCGGACTTTAGAAAGTGGAATCAGATGACCTTCATCATCCACGTGGAGAATTGGTTTTAAATTAATCATGCTGCCGACAAAGGCTGCTGTTTTAGAAACACGTCCGCCACGATAGAGGTGGAAGAGGTCATCCACTGTAAAGTTGTGTACCAGATGAAGCTTATTTTCTTCCAGCCAGGAAGCGGTTTCTGCTAAGGATTTCCCGGCTTCCTTCATCATAACTGCTTTATGTACAAGAAGACCTTCTCCCATGCTGGCAGCTAAGGAATCGACGATAACAATTTTATTTTCCGGATATTTTTCTGCTAAGTCCATCGCTGCAATACGGACGCTGTTATAGCTCCCGCTTAATCCGGAAGAAAAACTGATATGTAAAATATTTACATCCTGTTCTTTGATTATTTTTTCAAAGGCCTCTGCCGCCTCTTCGGGATTGACCTGGGAGGTGGTTGGCAGAGAACCGTTTCTTACTTTATCATAAAAATCTTTTACTGGCAGAGGTCTGTCCCAGGTGTAGGTTTCTCCCTCTAATATATAACTCATAGATAAAAGTTTGATATGATACTTCTCGATATAGTCGGCAGGTAAGTCGGCTGTTGTGTCTGTTGTAATGATAAAATCTTTCATAACCCTTCCTCCTATTTTGAAATGTAATTTAATACTTGAGCGGTTAGTCTTCTGTTACTTCCTTTTGTTCAGGCTTTTTAATATATATTTTTTCGATACGGTTTTTATCCATCTGTTCAACCCGGAGTAAAATATCATCATCTGTTATGATAATTTCGTTTTTTTCTGGGAGATGGTCTAAAAGACCGATTAAATAACCGCCAATTGTGTCGTAATCGTCAGAAGTAAAGTTTAAGTCCAGACTTTCGCACAGGTCGCCTAAATTAGTAGAACCTAGTACAATAAATTCGCGTTCATTAAGCTGGACAATCGGGTCTTCTTCATCAGTATCGTATTCATCACGAATTTCACCAACGATTTCCTCTAATAAATCTTCTAAGGTAATCAGACCGGCAGTAGTACCATATTCATCTAATACGATAGCCAGTGAGATAGAGGATTTACGCATTTCCATAAATAATTCCGCTGTATTTTTATGCTCATAAGTAAAATATGGCTCATACATAATGTCACGAACGGAGAAATGTTCTTTATCCTTATATAATAACAAATCTTTTATGTTAAGGATACCAACCACATTGTCAGTGGTATCTTCATAAACAGGAAGTCGTGTGAACTTGTCCTCCTGAAAAATGCCAATCAGCTCTTCATAAGTGCTGTCAATTTTTGCAAAAGTCATATCAATGCGCGGAATCATCACTTCTTTTGCCTGAGCGTCACCAAAATCAAAGAGATTGTTAATCATTTCGTGCTCTTCTGACTCAATAACACCACTTTCTTTACTTACATCCACAATAGTGCGAAGTTCTTCCTCGGTCATCTGTTTATCTTTTGCATTTGGGTCGACTCCTAATAAACGAAAAAATGCATTAGCAAGCTTATTAATAATAAAAATAACGGGAGTAAGTACTTTCATTAAAAAAAGAATAACACCTGAATAAGCCAATGCAATTTTATCAGCGTTAATTGTAGCCAGAGTTTTTGGAGAAATTTCACCAAAAAGAAGAATCAATACTGTTAAAATACCAGTTGCAATTCCGGCACCAACGCTTCCAAAAAATTCGATTGCCAGAGATGTTGCAATAGAAGAAGCAGATAAATTAACGATGTTGTTACCGATTAGGATGGCACTTAACATCTTACCGGAATTATCTGTAATCTGAAGAACCCGGTCAGCCTTTTTATTTCCTTCCTCTGCAAGGGTACGCATTTTAATACGGTTTACTGTAATAAGCGCCGTCTCTGCTGAAGAAAAAAAGGCGGATAATAAGAGTAGAATTACTAAAAAAATTAATTGAAATATGTCTCCTGTGTCCAAAAAAATTCACCTCATTAGAATAATAATTTTCCGGCATCGCATGGATGCCGGAATGCAATTTGACAATATTATATAAGAAAATGGGATTATTCGTCAATACTATAGTTAGGAGCTTCTTTTGTAATGTGAATGTCATGTGGATGACTTTCTTTTAAGGAAGCAGCAGAAATCTTAACAAATTTGCTCTTTACTTTTAAGTCTTCGATAGTTGGGCATCCACAGTAACCCATACCGGAACGGATACCACCAACTAACTGGAATACAGTATCTTCCACGTTGCCCTTGTAGGCAACTCGTCCTTCTACACCTTCTGGAACAAGCTTCTTTGCACCTTCCTGGAAATAACGGTCTTTACTTCCGTTTTCCATGGCAGCGAGAGAACCCATACCGCGGTATACTTTATATTTTCTTCCCTGATATAATTCAAAAGTTCCAGGAGCCTCGTCACAGCCTGCAAACATACTTCCCATCATACATACGTTAGCACCACCAGCTAATGCTTTGGTCATATCTCCGGAGTATTTGATTCCA
>CAYMIS010000122.1:0-9301 GCA_964390485.1 uncultured Roseburia sp.
CTCTTAATATCAATCTTAAATCCTGTTAATCTTGCTGCAAGTCTTGCATTCTGACCTTCTTTACCGATTGCAAGGGACAACTGGTAATCCGGAACAACGACTTTTGCGGATTTTTCTTCCGCATCTGCAATAACAGAGATTACTTTTGCCGGGCTTAATGCATTTTCAATCATCATAGCCGGGTTTTCGTTCCATGTGATAATATCAATCTTCTCTCCACGAAGTTCATTTACAATTGCATTTACTCTGGCACCATTCATACCAACACATGCTCCAACTGGATCTACATCCGGCTCGTTAGACCATACTGCAATCTTTGTTCTACTTCCTGCTTCACGGGCAATCGCTTTAATTTCAACGATTCCATCCTTTACTTCTGTTACTTCGGATTCAAACAAACGCTTTACTAATTCCGGATGTGTTCTGGAAACAAGAATCTTTGGTCCTTTGGATGTGGATTTTACTTCTAAGATATAAAGCTTAATACGCTCTGTTGGTTTAAATACTTCGCCTTTTACCTGCTCGTTTTCTGTAAGAATTGCATCTGCCTTACCAAGGTTGATACTTACATTTCTTCCTACATAACGCTGAACAATACCGGTAATAACATCTTTTTCTTTGCTGTAATATTCATCAAAAAGTACTTTTCTCTCTTCTTCACGAATCTTCTGTAAAATTACGTTTTTCGCATTCTGTGTAGCGATACGTCCAAATTCTTTGGATTTTACTTCTACGTTTACAATATCACCCACTTCATATTTGGAATCAATCATCTTTGCATTTACAAGACTGATTTCTTCTACGGAATCCTCTACTGCTTCTACAACAGTTTTCTCCTGAAATACCTGATATTCACAGGTTTCTGGATTAATCATTACTTTTACATTTTCAGATTTTCCAAAGTGGTTCTTGCAGGCTGTTACCAGTGAGTTCTCAATTGCCTCAAGTAATGTCTCCTTACTGATATTTTTTTCCTGCTCTAATATTGTTAACGCTTCTAATAACTCATTATTGTTACCCATTTTTTATTCCTCCTGATTTTTTCTGTTGGTTATTATTACGTGATATTTTAAAAATCAAATGCAAGACGGATTAATGCGATATCTGCTTTTTCAAAAACAAGCTCACTGCCGTCTTCCTGCTCTATTGTTACGGTATTAGCATCATATGCTTTTAAGATACCATAAAATTCTTTTTCTCTGTTAATTGCACGGTAAGTTCTGATTTCTAATTCCTTTCCCATGCTTCGGATATAATCCTTTTCTTTTTTTAATGGTCTTCCAAGACCCGGAGAGCTTACTTCGAACGTATAAGAACCTTCTACATAATCTTCTCTGTCAAGAATCTCATTCATTTCTCTGGATACATCTGCGCAGTCATTTGATGTGATACCGCCTTCTTTGTCGATATAGACTCTTAAGTACCAGACACTTCCTTCTTTCACATATTCAACATCCACTAACTCGAAGTTGAACCGGTTTAAGATAGGAGTAATGAGCTCCTCGGTGCGTGCTTCATACATCTCTTTTTTGGACATGTGTACACCTTTCCCTTCCATATTCAGTTTTTCATTGTTTCTAAAATATAAACCTCTTAAAACGTGAATTGAGAGAGGGCTTTCGCTCTCTCTCAATCTAGTCAACGTGTTTACATAAATAAAAATAACACTTTATATAGGGAAATGCAAGGGTTTTTCTCATATTTTCCTGCTTTTCCAAAGGTTTTTTCATAAATCCGCTTTTTAATTTCTACTTATTTTAAATGCTTATCTTCCACATAACCTTCATATCTGCTATTTTCTTTTGTATTTTTACCATTAACCATTTTGTTTTTGCTGTTCAAATTGTATATATTGCATATATTTTTAAAAAAATACAAAAAATATGAAAATAATGCTTGCATTTTATTTTTTTCTTGCTATAATATCTCTTGTAAGGCTCGTTGGTCAAGCGGTTAAGACGCCGCCCTCTCACGGCGGAATCAGGGGTTCGATTCCCCTACGAGCTGCTCACTGTTTATTATAACAGCCCAACCCGAAAATAACCGATGCATTTGCATCGGTTTTTTTTGTTTACACGAGAAACGAGCGTTTGCATGAAAATTCGACAAGTGCCACAATGGGGCTGTTGCAAAATGTACTTCTCATAATTTACAGAAAAGAAAAAGGAGTTTTTCATCCTTTCGGAAATAAAAAACTCCTTTCATCTTATATCTCACTATTATTTCATTTTTACTTTGTATTCAATTCCTGTTGCAGCGAATGTATAATAAGTATTCTGTGAACTTACAACCACATAATAATTTTTATTCTTTTTGGTTTTAAAGCTGATGTTTGTATCCGATTTAATATTGGTAACAGTCTTTACTTTCTTCTTAGAAGAATCATAAACAACTACTTTCCATCCATCTCTAACGCTCTCATCATCCACATCTACATAGAAGCCCATTTTGCTAGTTCCACTTTTCTTCGCTTTATATACATAATAATCTTTATCCCCAGCTACATAAAGGTTTCCGGTTATTTTTTTACCTTTTGTAAGCTTTGTTGCCTGACTGTATTTGTTATTACCTTCTTTTTCATAGTAAGAACTTTTCTTCGCAGTTACCTTAACAGAATAAATATTTCCCGCAGCACTGTTATAATTATAGCTGCCATCTGTTATTTTTACATATACAGTAGTACCCTTTTTAAAATTATAATCAATGGAAGTTGCCGTATATGCATTATCACTATTTAAACTAAACTCATCAATCTCCTGCCATTTAGAATCATAAATCTGAATTTTCCAATTAGCATTTGCACTGTATTCATTTGTAACAGTAATCTCAAAATGTCCTGTAACATCTACCTTATACTTATAAAAATCAATATCCCCACTGTTGCTTAAAGTTCCGTATTTTTTCTTATTACTGCTAAGCTTTGTAGGATTTTTCTTGGTATCATTTTTACTATTTTCCTGTTCCCAGGAAGCATTCGCTGTTTCCTTTACAGAAAGCTCGTACGTACCTGAATACTTATAGATATTGGAAGCATATGGCGCAAGCTTAATATATAGCACTGTTCCTTTCGCATAATTCCATGTCTGCATTAAACTCAGAGTATTTCCGTTTTTAAATTCATTTGTATAACCATAACAGATTTGTTTTAAGTTCGAATCATAAATCGTAATACTTAAATTTGAATTTGTACAATTCACATCTTTGATATAAAAATCAAAATAACCTGTTTTTGCCACTGTGTATTTGTAAAAATCCACATCACCTGCAGAAGTTAATGCTCCGGTTACCGGTGATGCTGCTGTCAATGTCGTAGCCGTGTTATACGAGTTATTACTTTCTTTTTCTGTTGTTGCCGCATAGGATGCAGTACTCATTACAATTACCATAGTAAAACAAAATACTATGGCTGATAAAATTTTCTTTAATTTACTTTTCATTTCAATTCTTTGTATCATGCACATTTTACAAAATGTACCGATACACTCCTCTCTCCTCTTGTTTTATCCCTTTATCCTGCAAAAAATCTGTTCCTGTTTTCTTTTTCCATCCCCCACTTTCACAAAAATTTCCAATTTATTATTGCACAATTATGAATAAGTTGTAAATATAAATTATAATTTTTATGTCATACTTCAAAAACCCCGAGGGAAACTATTTTCCCCCGGGGTTTCTTCTTTGTAACATTCTTTTCTTAAAATTCCGTCTTACTTTCTTCCATTTACAATGTGTTCTGCCACATAAACACCACTGGCGGATGCATGGGACAAGGAATGGGTTACACCACTGCCATCTCCAATCACATATAAGCCTTTATGCTTTGTTTCCAAATTATTATCCAAATCCACTTCCATATTATAAAACTTCACTTCTACTCCATATAAAAGCGTATCATCATTTGCCATACCCGGTGCAATTTTATCCAAGGCATGAATCATTTCAATAATTCCATCCAAAATTCGCTTCGGCAGTACCAGACTCAAATCTCCCGGTGTTGCTGCCAGCGTCGGACGAACGCTTCCTTCTTCGATTCTCTGCTGTGTACTTCTTCTTCCTCGCTCCAAATCTCCAAAGCGCTGTACAATTACACCGCCACCAAGCATGTTGGATAATCTGGCAATACTTTCACCATATCCATTACTATCTTTAAAAGGCTCTGAAAAATGCTTTGCTACAAGAAGCGCAAAGTTTGTGTTCTCTGTTTTCTTGGATGCATCTTCAAAGCTATGACCATTTACTGTTACAATACCATTGGTATTCTCGTTTACAACAATACCATGCGGATTCATGCAGAAGGTACGAACCTTGTCCTCGAACTTCTCTGTACGATATACAATTTTTCCTTCATAAAGTTCATCTGTAATATGCTCAAAAATCACTGCTGGAATCTCTACACGCACGCCGATATCTACGCGGTTTGACTTGGTTGGAATATCCAAGTCCTGACAGACCTCTTCCATCCATTTACTTCCACTTCTTCCGACAGAGATAATACACTGTTTGCCTTCCACTACCTCCTTATCTGTACGCAGACGATAACCATCTTCCATAAGTTCAACCTTGCGCACCGGAGTATTAAAGAAAAAGTCCACCTTATCCTTTAACAGATTATACAGATTCTCCAATACAACATAATTAATATCCGTTCCAAGATGGCGTACAGAGGCTTCTAATAAGGTCAGCTTGTTCTGCATACAGGTTTTCTTGAAGAATGTTCCAGCAGTAGAATACATTTTCGTTCCGGCGCCGCCATATTCCACATTAATACTATCCACATATTCCATTAATTCAATTGCTTTTTTCTTACCCATATAAGAATAAAGGGTTCCACCAAAATCATTGGTAATATTATATTTTCCATCTGAAAATGCTCCTGCTCCGCCAAAACCATTCATAATGGCACAGCTTTTACATTTAATACAGCTTTTTACCTTATCACCATCAATTGGGCAACGGCGTTTTGACAATTCATTCCCAGCTTCTAACACTGCAATTTTCAGTTCCGGCATCTGCTTTACCAGCTCATATGCAGAGAAAATACCTCCAGGGCCTGCTCCAATAATCATTACGTCATACATCATAATTTTTCATCCTTTTCTTTCTATTTTTATTTTACACTTACTATGGGGATTGGTTATATTATTTACAGAAAGAACTTTTCCATAGAACAAAAGTGTGCTTCGCACACTCCGCGTTCCAGTTTCTGATATAGCACAGCTTTTGTTCCAACGCATTTATGCGTTTGTGCGTCAGCTGCGCATCCAAGGAGACTTTCGTTTCGAAAGTCTCCCGGAGGCTTTTGATTCATTGGAATTTGCGAAAATTCCTATGAATCAAATAAAAAAGACTGTCGCATCAGCTTTCACCTCTGATTCAACAGTCTTTTTGCACTCACATATAAAATAAACCAACCATCAAATCAAATGCCACTATATTTGTTATAGTCAACTATTTACGGTAGTCGGTAGAAACGTTTGTCCAATTACAAACATATATAACATAATTACTGTATCACACATAATTTGGAAATTCAAGAAAAAAGGAGCTATTACATATTGATATAATAACTCCTTTCCCATCTTTATATATGGATACTTCTATTAATCTTCATATCCGTTTGGATTATTCTTCTGCCATCTCCAGGAATCTTCACACATCTCACGGATGCCGTACTGTGCTTTCCAGCCAAGTTCCTTCTCAGCCTTTGTCGGGTCACAGTAGCAGGTTGCAATATCTCCTGCTCTTCTTTCCTTGATGACATATGGAATTGTAAGGTTATTTGCCTCTTCAAAGTTCTTCACTACATCTAAAACGCTGTAGCCATGACCGGTTCCAAGGTTGTAAATGCAAAGCCCTGCATTTTCTTCAATCTTCTTTAACGCCTTCACATGACCATCTGCAAGGTCCACTACGTGAATGTAGTCTCTGACTCCTGTTCCGTCCGGTGTATCATAATCGTTGCCGAATACGCCAAGAGCTTCACGTCTACCAACTGCCACCTGTGTAACATAAGGCATTAAGTTATTTGGAATACCATTTGGATTCTCTCCCATAGTTCCACTCTTATGTGCTCCAATCGGATTGAAGTAACGAAGTAAGATTACATTCCATTCCGGGTCAGCCTTCTGAATATCGCTAAGTACCTGTTCTAACATGGATTTGGTCCAGCCATAAGGATTCGTACACTGTCCCTTTGGGCATTCCTCTGTAATTGGAATCTGCGCCGGGTCTCCATAAACAGTTGCGGATGAAGAAAAGATAATATTCTTGCAGCCATTCTGTCTCATTACATCTACTAAAGTTAAAGTTCCTGCAATGTTATTATTGTAATACTCCCAAGGCTTCTCCACAGATTCCCCTACTGCTTTTAAGCCTGCGAAATGGATACAGCTTTCAATTTTCTCTTCTGCAAAGATTTTGTTTAAAATGTCGCGGTCTAAAATGTCTCCCTTGTAGAATTTCACATCCTTACCGGTAATTGCTTTTACACGCTCCAAGGATTTCTCAGAAGCATTGCTTAAGTTGTCTAATACTACTACCTCATATCCTGCATTCTGTAACTCCACACATGTGTGGCTTCCGATGTAACCAGCACCACCTGTAACTAAAATTGCCATATTTCTTCCTCCTTTAATACCAATACCCTGATGGATAATTTTGTTTCATTCCTTTTTCTTATGGGTACATATTACCGCACCCCATAAGAATTGTACAGACCAAAATGTATAGAAAATATGTAAAAATGTTGCACATTACCTTTTTCCATTTTATAATCAGATTATCATTATATGCAAAAATCCCAAGCTGATAGAACAACGAGGTATTCTTATGATAAAAAATTATAAAAACTCTTACAAAGTAACTGAAAAAGAATTAGTTTCCCTCTCCGTCTATAATGTCGGTTTCCAGAAATGTGATTCACTATATCAGTGGGGTCCGGGTATTAGAGACCACTATCTGATTCACCATATCATTTCCGGCAAGGGCTATTACAAGGTCAAAAATAACACCTTTACCTTAGAGGCAGGAGATACCTTTCTTGTATATCCCAACACCGAAGTTTTATATTATGCCGACGAAGCCGACCCTTGGGAATATGCCTGGGTAGGTTTTACCGGAAGTGATGCTTCCATGATTTTAAAAGCAACGGATTTCTCTACCGAGAGTCCGGTTATTTATCATACAACACTAGGCGAGTCCATTCATCGCCAGATTCTGCACATTTATGATGCAAGAGGAAATGAATTCGAGCATGCAGTAGAAATGACCGGCCGACTTTATACCACGCTTGCACTTTTTATGAAAAGTGCCGCCCACCGGCCTGTACAAAACTCTGCCAACAGTTATGTCCAAAAAGGAATCGAATATATTTCTTCGAATTATTCCTACAATATTACCGTAGAAGACATCGCAAATTATGTTGGTTTGAGTCGAAGCCACCTGTTCCGTTCCTTCGAAACAGTTCTTGGTCAGTCGCCCAAAGAATATTTAACAGATTTCCGCATGAAGCAGGCCTGCTATCTGTTAGAACATTCCGACCTTTCCATTACTGCCATTGCCAATTCCATCGGTTTTGATAACAGTCTTTATTTTTCAAAGACCTTTCACAAACTGAAGGGCTCATCCCCTAAGGTTTTCCGAACAAAGCACCGGAGCAATGATAAAAAGTAATTTTTCAAACATATCACAAAATAAAGGGCGGAAATTCATTGAATCTTATTCATTCGGCTGATCATTTTCACAGCCATCTAAGATAGAAACCGCTTCCTTATTAAGCACCGCTTTGCAAAAACCATGAATATCCTTTAACTCTCTCTTAAAAAGCATGCCGCCACCAATCATTGTGGTGGTATGCTGGTCAGAACCACCTGTTATCGGCAGGTTATGTTCCTTTGCATAGGCAATTGCTTTTTCATTATAGAGCGGATTTTTATGTCCCAGACTCGTAGGACTGGTATGGGTAGCATTCACAGCCTCTACTGCATCCACATACTCTGGAAAAAGCCGTATTTCCGGTATATAACTCTCCTCCCGGAATGGATGGGCATGACTTACCATTCCCCCGGCTTCATGTACCATTCTGTACTGCTCCTCAATTGTCGCATCGCAAATCTCCGGGTGCAAAAGCAGCCACTCTTTGTCTAATCCATATATCAAAAACTCCGTTCCCTGATAACAGGATTCCCAGCCAAAAAATACCTGTAAACCAATTTTATCCCCTTCTTCTTTTGCATTTTCATAACCTTTACAAAATTCACATACCCACTGTTCCCATGGAAGCTTTCGACTCACCGCTGTGTTCCCATAAAAAAAGTGGTCTGTAATGATAATCCCCGCATACCCGGCAGCCTGATACGCCCTTGCCATTTCCGCTCCGGTTGCACGAGAGCAGGCACTGGACTCACTGGTATGCATATGTGTTTCATACAAATATCCATTCATCTTCATAAATATTTATCTTTCTTTCCTTTTTATATGAACGCCATTCAACTCTCTTGTTTTTCCATATATTTCAACTGTACACAAATACTATAATCCTTATAAACCGGAAAAACAATTTAAGTTTTTCTTAATTGGCGCATTTTCTTCCTCAAATCCACTCATTTTCGCTCATTTGAAATTCAGGGACGCAGCCTAAATTTCGAAATTTAGGCTACGTCCCTGAATTTCAAAAATCCCCCAGACAGATTGTCTGAGGGAAATCATCACTCAATATTTTAATTAAGCAACTGCTTTTTTAGCTAATTCAGCTAATGCTGCAAATCCTTCTGCATCATTTACTGCCATTTCAGCTAACATTTTACGGTTGATATCTACACCAGCTACTTTTAAGCCGTGCATCATCTGGCTGTAAGAGATTCCGTTCATTCTTGCTGCAGCATTGATACGTGCGATCCATAACTGACGGAACTGTCTCTTTCTTTCTTTTCTACCAGCATAAGAACTTGTTAAGGCTCTCATCACTGACTGTTTTGCTACTCTATACTGTTTAGATCTAGCGCCTCTATAACCTTTTGCTAATTTTAATACTCTATTATGTTTCTTCTTAGCGTTTAAGCCGCCTTTAATTCTTGCCATGACTTATTCCTCCTTAACCCAATTCTTATAAATATGGTAAAATCTTCTTCATATTCTTAACGTTTGTTGCATCAACCATAGCCGGTTTTCTAAGATTTCTCTTATTCTTTGTTGTTTTCTTTGTTGAGATATGTCTCTTATAAGCTTTACTTCTTTTTAATTTACCTGTTCCTGTAATTTTGAAACGTTTTGCAGCTGCTCTGCTAGTTTTCATTTTTGGCATGAT
>CAYMIS010000123.1:0-9284 GCA_964390485.1 uncultured Roseburia sp.
CCAGCCGGATGGCTGGCATCATTTTTTATGAAGTGACTGGTTATTTACCATTTACAAACGAAAAAAAGAAAGAGAGGAAAAAATAATGTTACAATTACTAAAAAAAGAAACACACACCACAGACGGAGCGAATCTACAAGGTTCCACTCTGTATTCAAGATACCATTCCGATATACCGGATTGCTGAGAATGGTATCTTTGAACTGGAAAGTCCTACAAATAAAAATGGTGGGAAAAAGAAAATTCACCAGTTTGATAAGATGTATCTATTTGAGGATATTAACTTTTCAACGCAGGATGAAGAAGAAAAAGAGGAAACCGGGAAACGGTTTGAAACTTTGCTTCGTTCCATGAATGTTAGTTACAAAATATTAGTATCCAATCATTATGCAGACAATGGAAGGCTGAAGGAAGAAATATTGCAGACGGCTGTGAGTAAGGAAATGGAGCCTTTGGCAAGAGAATACCACAAGCTGATAGAGGAACGATTGGAGGAAGGGAGAGGAGGTTTGCTTCAATCTAAGTATTTCATTGTCAGTTGCAGAAAGCCAGATTATGAAAGTGCAAAAACATATTTTAATACTATTGAGTTTTCCATTCAGCAGTTATTTCACCGATTGGGAAGCTGTCTGATACCGTTAGATGCCACGGAACGCTTGCGAGCATTACACAGTTATTATCGCATGGGTGACGAGGCATCTTTCTCTTTTGAATGGGATGAATATCTGCATCTGAAAAGAGACTGGAGAAATGACATTATCAATACTTCCTTGCGGGAGTATCCGGAGCATCTGGAGATGGAAGGCGGCAGTTGTGCCTGTGTGATGTTTGTCAGAAAATATCCGAATGGTTTGACGGATCAGTTTCTAAACGAACTTACCAATATGAATTTCCCAATCATTTATACGATGGATGTGGAACCGTTGGATAATGATGTGGCGTACCAGATGGTAATGAAAAAGTATATGTCTAACGAGAGAAGTATTAATCGTGAGCAGGAACTGAAAAACGAAAACGGAGATTATTCCACCAATATCAATTATGAGCGAAGAAAGCAGCAAAGAGATACGGAAGAAATGCTTGACCGGATTTCCTCCTTTGATGAACGACTGCTTTATGTAGGAATTACCATTGTGGTAAAAGTTTCTTCGATGGAAGAACTGGAGGAACGTACGGAAAAGATAAGAATTATCGGAAAGACACACAATATGGACATTGTTCCACATTCCCATAAACAGCTTGATGCATTGAATACATCTTTGCCTACCGGGGCAAAGTTCGTAGATACCATGCGAACCATTACTTCGGAGGAACTTTCTATTTTCATTCCGTTCAATGTACAGGAAATTCATGATAATCTTGGATTCTGTTATGGATTTAATAAGGTTTCAAAGAATCTGATTATTGGAAACCGAAAGTTATTGAAAAATGGAAATGGTATGGTTTTTGGTGTACCGGGTTCCGGTAAATCATACAACGAAAAATCAGAGATGGGACAGGTATTATGCTTTTCTAAGGATGACATTATCGTTGTGGACCCCATGGGGGAATATAAGGACATTGCTACTGCTTGGGGTGGTCAGTATATCAATCTGACACAATCCGCAGAAAATGTATATAATGTGAATCCATTTCATGTGCCGGATGTGGTTCCGGATCAGGACAAGTTTGTGGCAGAGAAAGCAGAGTTTGCTTATGCCATCTGCGAGCAGGCATTGAAACCGACACCACTTACCAGCAGACATATTGCGGTTATTGATAGGGCTGTCCGTGAAATGTACACCGATTGTTTTAAGCGAGTGAAAGATAAAAGGAGAAGGAAAAAACGATTGGAGTCACCGACGATTCCAGTGATGCGTGATATGATTGCAAAAAATAAAGAAGGAAATGAAGCAGCATTGGAACTGGTGGAGCAGTTGGAGGTATTTGCAGATGGTACGCTTGATATTTTTGCTAGAGAACAATCTATATCGGATGAGAATCGTTTTACGGTATATGGTTTCTCGGAACTTGGAAAACGTATGCGGGCAATGGCAATGCTTGTCATGATTGAAAGCATTACTGCAAAGATTAAGTATAACCAGTCCGATGGAGTTGCTACTTGGGTATATGTGGATGAGATGCATGAGCTGTGGGGAGAAGAATATAGTTTACATGCACTGGAGAAGATGTGGCGTGAGGTCCGTAAGCGTGGTGGTATCTGCACTGGTATGAGTCAGAACCTGATTGATGCACAGCGAAACCGTTCCACAAAAACAATGGTATCCAATTCGGAGTTTATGCTTCTTCTTGATCAGGGAACCATGGACAGGGAAGCTGTGGAAGATTTGTTTTCCATTTCAGCGGAGCAGTTAGCCTGTGTCAATGGTGCAGACCCGGGAATGGGACTGATTCGGTTTGGAGATAAAATTGTTCCATTTGATAATACCATGAAAAAAGACAGTGACTTGTATCAGTTGTTTAATACCAATTTCCATGAGATAACAGGCGAGGTGAAGGATGATGGAGCAGTTAGATAGTAAAAAAATCTTGTATGAAAAGACGTAGTTTGTTATGATTAAAAGGAAGGAAAATGTAATACTGGAAAAATGTAAAGGAGAAAAGAGTTAAAATGCGAAAAAATACAAAGCGTCTGTTTGCAGGGATTATAGTCATGAGTTTGATGATTTCTCTTATGTCAGCATCAACAAATGTAGATGCGGCTAAGAAAAAAGTTGTACTTTCAAAAAAATCAGTAACGTTAACAAAAGGGAAATCGCAAAAAATTAAGATAAGAAACATAGCAGCTAAAAAAATCAAGAAAATCACTGTAAAAAGTGCAAATAAAAAGATTGCTAAAGTAAATAAAATCGGTGCTAAAAAGACGGTATTTAAAGTTACGGGAAAATCCGTTGGAAACACTAAAATAAAAGTTGTTCTAAAAATAAAGGGGCAAACTAAAGCGAAAAAATTCACTTTGAAAGTAAAAGTAAAAAAGAACAATATAGGAGATGGTAGTTCAGAAACGACACCATTACCTACAAATCCGAATGTGAGTATTTTGCCAAAAGAGACCGCAACACCAACAGTAACATCAACGGTGTCACCTAATGTTACTGCAACACCGATAGAAACAAAAGAGCCGGTGGTAACACCAACGGTGTCACCTAATGTTACTGCAACACCGATAGCGACAGAAGAGCCGGTGGTAACACCAACGGTGTCACCTAATGCTACTGCAACACCGATAACAACAGAAGAGCCAGTGGTAACACCAACGATGACACCTAATACTACAGCAACACCGGGCTCTGAATCGGGTGATTTGACAAATGTGCAGATTGAAAATCTGATGGTAACAGGAAATCGTTCCATGTTAATTATTTTTGATGAACCTTGCACGTTGACGACAGATGATATTGTTATAAAAACAAAAAGCACAAGTGATGGAAGTTACGGAGAACCATTAGTTATAGAAAGTATGGAGAAGGATGATCCGTTTCAGTATGAAGTGGTGCTAGACACGACATCAGGAAATTACATTGTGAACAATGGTTATGTAGAGGTTATTGTTTCCAATGTAAGTGAAACTCCTTTAGTGGCAGAAGAACAATTTGAATGTGAAACGGTAACTACCACAAGGCAATGGACTCCTATGCTTACGAAAGGGACAACTGCCTATGGTGAATTTCTAAATTTGTATAACGAAGATTTTGTGGGGACGATTCAGTACGAAACAGAAGGAGATTTGCCGGATGGAATGCATATGTGGCAAAGTGGTGGTTATTACCTGTATTTAAGTGGAACACCGGAAACAACCGGAAAGTTTTCATTTACAATAACAATTACGGATGAAGCAGGTAACCGTCTTGTTTATCAGACTACCGCACTCGTTGGCGATGCCGAAAATATGTATGTTTCTGCAGCGGAGCAGTATGTATTAGCCGGAGAAGAGGAAGAAGCGTATATAAAAGCTAGCGGTGGAAGCGGTTCCTATACTTATACAAAGGTAGAGGGAGATTATGATTTTACGGTGGATTCCGATGGAATAGTTGAAGCAAAGTTTTCTGAAGCAGGAACATACAAGTTATATGTAGATGTGACAGATGCAGAAAATACGAATCTGACAGAACGTGTAGAAGTGGTTTATCATGTGGAAGCCAAGTGCCTTGTGAGCGGTCAGGTGAGAACTCTTGGTGATGAAAATCCTTATTTCCGTGGCGGTGGATTTACTGTTTATGTCATACCACAGGACCGGGAGATTCGTAGCAGGTATTATCTCTATAAGCCACAGGCTACACTGTCAAATCCAAACTGTGTTTTTGATATTTATGTCCCGGCAGGTATGTATGATATTCAATTTGTGGGCAGAAATGGTTCGATGTATAAGGTAATGAAAGATGTGGAGGTAAAGGATTCCTATGAGTCAGTAGGGATTGTGGAATTACCAGTATGCGAAGTGAATTTGGAAGCACCAAATGATGATAACCTGTATAGTATTTATTGGGCGGACGAAGAAGGTGTGAAGATTGGGCGTGATGAGACATTTCTTGTACGTCCCGGTACCTATACCATTCATTCGATTCCGGAGAGTTCACTGGTGATGGCATCTTTATATGATTTTACAGTTACATTTACTGCTACAGATACTACAGTATATAAAGAGGTGCAAGCGACTCCTACAGGACATAATATCACAGAAGTAACGCTAGACAGTAATGTTGATGTGACGTTAGAAAATCCAACGAGGAAGTGGTATAAATTTACACCACAGGAGACAGGAACCTATCGTTTTTATTCTACCGGTTTAGATGAATCCTTGTCGTTTTACGTATATTCCGATACACAATATGACCATTCGGATTATCATTATCTTACCTTTAGTTATACATGGCAGTCTTGTACAGGGTCTCAGCTAGATAGAAGTAAAACATTGACGGAAGGGACTACCTATTATATCAGTGTAAATCTGGTCTGGGAAGACAAACAGGATGACTTTACGTTTGGTGTGGAAAAGGTAGAATAAACAGGATAATATTAGATATTAAAAATGCAGAAAAGCCAATTACTAAGTAAACTAGTGATTGGCTTTTCCTTTTTGTGAGGTGAAGGAAGATGGAGCAGTTAGATAGAGAAGTAATTGAATTCTTAAGTGAACCGGCGAAGCGAGTTTTTAAAAGTCTGGATTATCGTTCTCAGCAAAGAATGTTATCAAAAGCCAAAGAAATGGCAAAAAAGGAGAAAGTAAAATACCGGAATAAGAGCCATATTAAGAAAAAAGGCATGGAAAAACTGGATAAGAAAAAAAGAAAGAAACAGCAAAAAGGCGGTTCATCAAAAGGTGGAATCGTCTTTTCTTCTATCCATACCACAAAAGAAATTATGGTGGAATCCATGCATTTGATGCTGCTTGGAAGCAGTGCGACGGAAGAAACCTACGAAGGAAAGTATTCTAATCATACTAAGGATGCTCCGGTGACGATTTCAAAAGAGGTGGCAAGAAAAGGCACTGCTTCTATTGTCAGTGGTGTAAAGTCTTTGGTACGTAGGAACTGGCAACGGAAGGTACAGAGAAAAGCGACTCAAAAATCAGTACAAAAGTCCATAGAGGGAGTCAAAGCCGGGGCAAAGACTGGAGCAAGGGTAGGAAGATTTCTGACAAAGACTATGCAAAGTGTAATTCAATCCGTTGCTATTAATCCCATTGCTTGGATAGCCATTATCGTAGTTCTTGTCATGGCGTTAATCGTAGGTGCGATTGGTGCCATTATTGGTTCCGGTGGAGCTGCCAATGAATCGCAGGATTATACCTATCAGGCACAAGTTTCTGAAAAAACGGAAAGTTTTCGGGAATTGGTTTCAGAATATTGTGAAAAATATGGCATTGATGATTATGTAGATTTGTGTCTAGCAATGATTGAACAGGAAAGCGGAGAAACGGAACCGGATGTGATGCAGACGGAACAATCTTACTATAATATCAATCCACCTATTGATAGTGCAGAGGAAAGTATTGACTGTGGAACACATCAGATTGCAGATTGTCTTACCGGGGCAAAGTGCCAAAGTCCTAATGATATAAAAGGGATTTCTCTTGCATTACAAGGGTACAACTTTGGAAATGGTTATATCGAATGGGCTTTGAAAAACTATGGATGTTATACCAAAGAAAACGCTGAGATTTTTTCAGCAAAGATGTGTGATGAACTTGATTATGATTCCTACGGAGATGTGGACTATGTTCCTCATGTGCTTCGATACTATATTGCAAATCCGGAAACCACAGTTTCCAATGAAAGTGCAAAAAGTATTTTGGAGGAATTAAAGAAAAATAATACGGCTCTTCTCAAGCTTGGGAAGTGATTGAAAAAGGTGCTTCCTTAATTGGAAATGTAGAGTACAGTATGGAAAAAAGACAGGGAGATGGACGGGATAATCCGGAATATCTTGACTGTTCTTCATTTACTGCGTGGGCATTTCATAAGTCAGGGATAACCAGTGTTCCCTATAGTTCCAATACAGCCACATTTATTGATTCTAAGAAATTTGTGGATATAAGTGGTGATGAGTTGCAACCGGGAGACATTGGACTGAAAAGTAAAACGGCAGCAACCGGTGGAGCAAATCATGTAGGCATGTATTGTTTTTCTTATGGTGGGACTTGTAGCAAAAAATGCCATAACCAATCATCAGAGAGAACAGAAAGTAAGTGTACCACAATCTACGGTATCGGGCTCTTCTATGACTGCGGGACCGGTAACAGAGGCGGCAATCAGTGAGGTGGAAACAGAACCAAAAGAAGAATTATTTGATACACAGGAGATAACAGTGGATGTAACCGGATTAAATCCGTTTCTTGGTTTTATGTCAGAGACAGCATATGAAGAAATGAAAACCTAGTTGACCATTGAGTGTCAGAAACGGGGATGCGACCGGGCAGAAAAAATGATTTATCAGCAGACTAAGGAGAATGGTTGTGCTGTGACCAGTTTTATTCTTTTATCAGATGGAAGTGTCTATCAGTGTGATTATCATCTGAAAAGTTGTGCAGTCGCACTTTCTCCAACAACATATGTGGAAGCAGATATTCAGACAATGAAAGAAAAGCAGTTGCAGGCAGAACAGGAGGAATTGGAAAAGCAACAGAAAGAGGCAAAGAAAAAACTGGAGAAAAAGAAAAGCTCGAATAAGAAGAAAGCATCTAAAAAACATTCTTCTAAAAAGCAAGCAAAGAAAAAGTCGGTAAAAAAGACTACGAAAAAGAAAAATACCAAGAAATAACAGTATTTCTATCTATACAAGGGTACAAGGGAATTATCCCTTGCAAGATGTGTGCATTGGTGTGGACACACCATGCGTATCTTGCAGGGCTAGAATGAGGAGTCAAAAAGCACATTTTATGTGCAAAAAATGTAAAGCAAAAAGACGGAAAAATAACACGTTTAGACGTAATGTCCAGACGGAAATCGTAAAGAGAGGACATTTTTTTACGTTTGGACATAATGTCCAAACAGAAGAAGAGAGGGGGAAACCATGAACGATATGAAAACAGAAATGCTTCGAGTCCGTATGACAGCGGCAGAAAAGGAAGCATTGCATAGACAGGCAAGTTTGCATCAGAAAACTATGAGTGAATATATCCGAAGTGTAGCAAAGCGTCCGCCGGATGTAACCAGAGACGAATTTGATGCTTCTATTGGACGTATGATTTACGGGATTAACAAGATTGGAGTAAATATCAATCAGATTGCAAAAAAGTACAATGAACATCAATATGTGGAGCCAAGTGATGAACTTCTTTGTAAGTTGGACGAAGTGTACACCATGATGAAAAGCACGATTCAGATTATGAGAGGGGGATGAAATGTCGCTGATTATAAAAATGGATGCCATAAAGACAGAGGAGCATCTTAAGAAAGCCATTCCCTACATAATGAATGAAAAAAAGACGGGTGGTTTATGTTTTAGTAATTCGGGAATTACAGCAGAGCAGATTTTGGACACTTTTTTTCTGACAAAGCAGTTACATCCAACATTAGGAAAGAGACAAGGGTATCATTTTAAGTTTTCTTTTTCCAAAGATGAAACCATAGAACCAGAGCAGGCACTGGCATTTATAAAAGAATGGTCAGAGGAATATCTTGCTGATAATTATGAGTATGCGACAGCTGTACATAAAGACAGAGATCATATGCATATGCACTTGGTGTTTAATTCTATAGGACGAGGGGGAAAAAAGTATCGGTATGAGCGAGGGGATTGGGAAAAAGTGATTCGTCCCCTGACAAATCGTTTGGCAGAAAAATATCATACCGGTCCATTAAAGGAAAAGAATCCGGCATTGGATTATTCGACAGATTATGACAAGAAAAATGGAAATCTGACAGGAAGGGAGCAAGTGGAAGAAGATATTGATAACTGCATCTTACAAAGTAAATCCTATGGGGATTTCAAAAGGAAAATGGTTAGTGAATATCATTATGCACTTCGGGAAGGAATGTCAAAAGAGCATGGCGTATATTTGGCGTTTACTCCACCGGGAAGGGCAAAAGCGATTCGTTCCTACCGTTTGAGTGAAGGCTATATGCCTGTGGACATTGACAGGCGGATTGCAGAAAAAGGAAATGGAAAAAGCATACAAAAAGCTAACGTTTTATACAAGGCGGTATGTTGAGCAGATTCTAGCCAATGCATATGGTGTTTCTACACAGGAAAATCGTTTAGATGACTTATGTGGTAATGTAGGTAGTTCGTTATTCGAAATGGTATTTGAGAATATCTATCATAAGATAATGTGGTATTTAAAACGCCATAATATTGCAGGAGATAAAGATATTATTTCAAACATGGTTTCACTGAGAAACGATATTGCACATGGAGAAGTTGTTTTAATGGATAATTACATGCAGGAATATGAGTACGTTATGAAATTGGCAGATAAAGTTATTGAAACAAAATTTTTTGGTAAGAATATGAAAATAAAATGCCGTCAGATGAATGATTTCATACATTATAAAAATCTGGATGAGGAATTCAGCTATTTCAGAGAACATGCACACGAAGATTCAGAAACAGAATTACCATTTCCATATCTCGTACTATAAAAAATCATAATGTCTGCAAGGCTTATTCGGCCGGTCTGTTCAAGACTGGCCAGCACTTTGCAACTTTGTCCAAAATGGACATGCAACAATGTCCAAAAATGTTTTGCAACTTTGTCCAAAAAGGGCTTGCAAAAAACATAGGAGTTGCAAGTGACGTTGAAATAATTTGATAAAATAGGTTGAATTTATCCTAGATAAAGT
>CAYMIS010000124.1:0-9137 GCA_964390485.1 uncultured Roseburia sp.
GTCATATAGTCATCTGCACCATATTCCAATCCAAGAATTTTATCCATATCATCGCCCTTTGCTGTCAGCATAACAATTGGCATATTAGAAAATTCACGAATATGTTGGCATACTTCAAAACCATCCATCTTCGGAAGCATGATATCAAGAAGTATCATATCATAAGCATTCTCTGTTGCCAGCTTCAATGCCTCTTCCCCGTCATAGGCGCAGTCAACTTCCATGCCATCCTGCTCTAAGCTAAAACGAATTCCTTTTACTATTAATTTTTCATCATCCACAACAAGCACTTTTTTCGCCATTTTAATCTCCATTTCACCTTCAGGTATCTCACACCGGATGCCTCCGGCATCCCCTGCTTTCAAACATATGCTTTATTCTATCTTTATTTTCTCTTTTATACGCTGAAATATGCCTTCTTTTATTCCGGCAATATTCATAATCTCTTCAATGGAAGAAAAACCATTATGTTCTTCCCGGTAGGCAATAATTGCTTCCGCCTTTGATTCCCCTACCCCCGGAAGTGTGGTAAGTTCTGATACTGTGGCAGTGTTCAGATTAATTCTGCCATCACTGACCGTTTCTGTGCCCGTCTTATCGGTATCTGCCTGCTGCGCTAGTGCCTCTTCTTGGGTCAATATCTTTATCAACTGCCCATCCGATAAAACCTCCGCCTGATTTACTGATTCTTCACAGGCTTCTTCTGTCAATCCGCCTGCCATTAATACTGCCTCATAAACCCTGCTGCCCTCCGGTAATATATATATTCCCGGATTCTCCACGGCACCACATAGATGAACATAACAAAGACCTTCCGACTCCTGTTTTACAGTCGTCTCTGTTTCTTGTTCCGTCTCTGTTATCGTTTCGGTTATGCTTTCCTTCTCTTCCTGCTCTGTCTCTGTTACAGAAGCCTTCTCTAAATATACTTCCTTCCCGGATGTACATCCACATAACAAGAAAGCCGTAGATACTACCGCCAGGAAAAAATTCTTTTTTATTCTCATGTGCACTCTCCTTCATTCGCGATGAAAGAGCCCTCAATGCCACTTATTCATTTTAACGAAATTTTTGTCACATGACAAGTCTTTTAAGCAGAACTTTCCTCGTATGAATCAAAAAAGGTCTGTTAAAAATAATTATTTTTAACAGACGCATATTTTTATTGTTCAAAAAAACTTGCAATCGTTTCTTTTAAAGTCAGCCAAAATTCTCCAGCATCCTGTGAGTCCGGTGCAAGAACCGCATTTTCATATGCCTTGTATACGATTCGCTCCTTTTCATCCGGGCTTTCTGAAATTTTCACCGGATAATGACCGGTCAGCGCATGAAGTTCCTTTGACATATCAATCGTTAAATATTCTGCCAGTAATGCAGCCTTTTCCCTATTTTCACTATAAGGATTTATTATCATCATATCTGTCAACGCACAACTATGTGCCGTTAGGACATCGTTTAATTTAGGAATCTCCGTAATTACACACTCCATTCCCTCTAACCGGCACAGCGTATCCGAATCTAAAATCGCACATAAAGTCTTTCCGGATTGGAAATTCTCTATAATACTTTCCTCTGATATTGTATCTGCATCAACAGAAAAAGATTCTAACATATCTTCAAAAAAGAGCAAATCCTCATTGTATAAGGATTCTTCGTAATGAATTTCCATTGTCTCAGCTTCTTCTTTTACAAAAGTGATGCTGTTTGAAACAAAGGGAAAATCATAAAATGGGTCATTTACATCCCATTCTAACAGGTATTCAACATTCTCCGGCGGCTCATTTTCATCGGAGTAGGTAATAATCGACTGAATGGATTCCGGTGCCTTTTCGAAATAATCCTTCTGATATAAAAAGAGACAAACATTATAACTTAACGGATAACCTAGAAGCTTCTCCTGATAAGTGGATGCTGCTAATGCATTTGCCGCTACTGCATTCTCATATAAGCCAATACTGTTATTTTCCGCAGCAAGTCCATACAAATATACTTCTTCTAACTGCTCACCTGAAAGCATATAAATATCCGGAAACTCTTTATTTTCCATGGTGGCATCATAAATATCTCCTGTGTAATCCAGTGAATCTATGTATTTTACTGTTACACTGCATCCGGTATCCTTTTCAAAGGATTCTAACGCCATTTCAATATAAGGCGTATAACTTTCATCCTCATACCAGAATATCAGCTGTTCTCCTTTTGAAGTATCAGATTTTTTTTCTGTATCAGAAGCTGATGGTTCTTCTGTCATAGACACCCCTAAAACTGCTTCCTCTTTTGGTTCATACCACTCTTTTTCAGTTACGATTACCGCTCCTGCTATTAATAATAGGCTCACTACGGCAACGGCCGCTAATTTCTTGTACGATGCTCTCATTTCTTATTTCCTAATCTATTTTATTCTGACTAATATCTGATTTTTAATAAACAGATATCCCTCTTAAATAGAAGCATCACCAAAAATGATTTAATCTAATTCTGCCAAAACCTTGTCTAATTTAGAAATCATTTCATCTACATGTTTTTCTTCTATAATTAAAGGTGGTACAAAACGAAGCACATTAGAACCGGCCGTAATAACAATAAGTCCTTCTTCTAAAGCTTTTGCAGAAATCTTTGAAACAGGCTTTTCACTTACCACTCCCTGCATCAGTCCCATTCCACGTCTTGCTGTTAAGAATTCATATTTCGCAACCAATTCATCTAATCCTTTTTCCAGATAAGCAGCAATCTGATTCACATGTTCTGTGATATTATCCCGTTCCATCATTTCAAGAACCTTATCTACTGCTGCTCCCACAAATGGATTGCCACCATAGGTTGTTCCATGGTCTCCCGGTGCTAAAGATTTATCTGCCACCTTCTGGGTCATTAAAAATGCTCCTACCGGAACACCACAGCCTAATGCCTTTGCAGAAGTCATAATATCAGGCTTAATACCATAACTCTGCCATGCAAACATTTCACCGCATCTTCCCATACCACACTGGATTTCATCAAGAATCAGTAAAACATCATGCTCATCGCATAAAGCTCTGACACCTGCCAAAAATTCAAGAGTTGCAGGATAAATTCCACCCTCGCCTTGTACTGTCTCAAAAATAATAGCACAGGTTCGCTCATTTATCAAAGCTTTTACACTGTCTAAATCATTAAATTCCGCAAATTTTACTCCCGGAAGCAATGGTTCAAAGGCTTCCTGATAATGTTTATTCCCTGTAACCGATAACGCGCCAATACTTCTTCCGTGGAAGGAGTGGTTCATGGCAATTATTTCATGACCGGAATGACCGTCTCTTGTAAAGGCATATTTCTTGGCTGCCTTAATTGCCCCTTCAATTGCCTCTGTTCCACTGTTTGTAAAAAACACTCTGTCCATACCGCTTGCCTTTAATAGGCGCTTTGCAGCCTTCATTGTCGGAACATTATAATATAGGTTTGAGGTATGAAGTACCTTATCCACCTGTGCCTTTAATGCATCATTGTATTCTTTATTGTTATAACCAAAGGCCTGTACTGCAATTCCTGCTGCAAAATCTAAATACTCTTTTCCATCGGTATCATAAAGATAGACACCATCTCCATGGTCAACTACCAGCTGATAGCGGTTGTAGGTATGAAGCAGCGCTTTCTCCGCTTCCTCAATATATTCTGTCTTATTCATTGTAAAACTTTCTCCCTTTATCTCCTAAAATAGCTGTTCCAATTCCTTTATTTGTGAAAATCTCAAGCAAAAGACAATGTGCAATTCTTCCATCTAAAATATGTACTTTAGAAACGCCATTTTCAACAGCATCAATGCAGTTATTTAGCTTTGGAAGCATTCCGCCGCCAATAAATCCCTCTCCTATCAATTCTCTTGCTTCACTGACTGTCAGTTCTGAAATTAAAGTTTCTTTATCACTTGGGTCTTTGTATACGCCTTCAATATCTGTAAGGAATGCTAATTTTTCTGCACTGACTGCTCTTGCAATTGCACAGGCAGCATCATCCGCATTGATATTATAGCTGTTATATTCCTCATCCATACCAACCGGACAGATAATTGGGAGGAAATCCTTCTCTAATAAATCAAAAATAATCTGTGGATTTACTTCTGTGATTTCACCTACAAAACCGATATCCTGTCCATTCGAATACTTGCGTTCAACTTTTAAAAGATTTCCGTCTTTTCCGCTAATACCGATTGCATTAACACCAAGCTCCTGTACTAATTTTACTAAGGATTTGTTTACTTTATTTAATACCATTTCAACGATTTCCATGGTTTCTTCATCTGTTTTACGAAGTCCATTGACAAATACCGGTTCCATGCCTACTTTTTCTACCCAGCGGCTGATTTCTTTTCCACCACCATGTACAATAATCGGTTTAAATCCTACTAATTTCAAAAGGGTAACATCCTGAATTACCTGATGCTTTAATTTCTCATCCACCATGGCACTTCCGCCATATTTTACAACGATAATTTTACGGTTAAAATGCTGAATGTATGGTAATGCTTCTATCAATACCTCGGCCTTTGCCATAATCTCTTCCATCTTCTTTTCCTCCATCACTATCATCCTTCCTTTCCATAAGCTGCTAATTCTTTCACAGGCTCCATATTTACTTGTAACGCTCCATTAGGAACGATAATCTGCGTTAATTTTTACATAATCATAGGTCAAATCACAGCCCCAGGCTGTCGCTTGGGCATTTCCCATTTTTACATCTGCAATAGCAGTTACCACCGGTTCCGATAAAATCTTTGTTGCCTCTTCTTCACTATAATCAACAGCAACACCATCTTTGATAATCTGCATTTTTCCCGCAGCACTTTCAAAATAAAGGTCTACTTTTTCCGGGTCAAACTGTGCACCGGAATATCCCATTGCACAAAGGATTCTTCCCCAGTTTGCATCATGACCATAAATTGCCGCTTTTGTAAGGCTTGAGGTAATCACAGATTTGCTTAATACCTTTGCCTGCTCTTTGCTTTCTGCTCCAATGATTTTCACCTCAAATAATGCGGTTGCACCTTCGCCATCTCCCGCCATCATTTTTGCCAGTGTCTCATTTACAAAATTAAGAGCCTTTTTAAAGGTTTCATAATCTTCGTTTTCTTCCGTAATTTCCGGATTCTCCGCCAAACCATTTGCCAGTAATAAACAGGTATCATTTGTGGAGGTATCTCCATCCACAGAAATCATATTATAGGTATCTTCCACATCTGCACTTAAGGCTTTCTGTAAAAGTTCTTTTGAAATTGCCACGTCTGTTGTTACAAAGCTTAACATGGTACACATATTCGGATGAATCATTCCAGAGCCTTTACACATACCACCGATGGTTACTGTTTTACCACCAATCTCTACCGTAACAGCGGCTTCTTTCTCATGGGTATCTGTTGTCATAATTGCAAGAGCTGCATTATGACCGCTTTCCAAATCTCCCTTTAATGTTGGAACCATTGCATCAATTCCATTGCAGATTCGGTCAATTGGAAGCTGCATTCCGATAACTCCCGTAGAAGCTACTAATACCTGTTCTGCCGGAATATTAAGCACTTCCTGTACTTTCTTTGCGGTTACTTCACAGTATCCCATTCCTTCTGCGCCTGTGCAGGCATTGGCAATTCCTGCATTAATGACAACAGCCTGTGCCACATCGCTGTCATATACCACTTTCTGGTCCCATTTTACCGGAGCTGCTTTTACAATATTGGTTGTAAAGGTTCCTGCTGCTTTACATGGAACTTCACTGTAAATCATTGCCATATCTTTACGTTCTTTATATTTAATTCCCGCTGCTGTGCTTGCTGCCTGAAAGCCCTTTGCTGCAGTTACGCCGCCTTTTATCTGTTTCATACTTCCTCCTCACCTTTTGCAATTATTTTCTGCAAAATTTTGTATTGACTTCTATATTTCTATGTTTTCTTTTTTTAGTTTTTCTGTGTTTATGGATTAAAGGTGGTTATATTTTCTTCATTTAAAACACATTCATAATAATTAACATCTTCCCGGTAAGTCCATCCGAGTCCCTGCCAGAATCGGTTTCCAACTTCATTTTTCTGAAAAGCAATCAGATTTACCTTGTTGATTTTTTCTTTTTTCAATTCCTCTAAACAGGCTCCTACCATCTTTTGCCCAATTCCGTGCTTACGATAGTTTTCCTGCACACAGACATGATACAGACATCCTCTTCTGCCATCATGCCCGCAGAGAATCGAACCAACAATTCTGCCATCTATTTCTGCCACCATACTAGTGGTTGGATTTCTTCGGATAAAACGCTCTACCCCTTCTTTAGAATCATCCATACTGCGGATTCCAAAGCCATGTATTTCCATCCAAAGATTATGCACTTTATCATAATCCTCTATTTTCATCTGCCTTATCATGTCATCAACCTTTTCTATAAAACTAAGCCTCTATTCTCCTCACAGCCCAGCATAATATTTAAACACTGTACTGCCGCACCGGAAGCACCTTTTCCAAGATTATCAAACTGTGCGGAAAGCACCATTCTTTCCTCATTTCCTGTTATGTAAATTTTAAGTCCGTCCCAGCCGCTTAAAGAATTGCCGGAAAGCATGCCGCCATACAAATCATCGCTTCCATTTTCTACTACTTTAATGAATTTTTCCCCGGCATAATATTTTGCAAAATATTCTGTCATTTCCTTTGGATTTTTACACTTACTTAAATATTCCGTATAAAGAGGAACAGAAACAACCATACCACTATAGTAATCTGCAACAATTGGAGAAAACAATGGCTCTCTCGCCAGACCTGTAATGGCCTTCATTTCTTTTAAATGTTTGTGCTGCTGGGTTAATGCATATTCTCTTGGTGCATTGATATCATTATTTCTATCTTCTGCTTCATATTCTGCAATCATCTTCTTTCCACCACCACTATATCCGGTTAAAGAAAATGCTGATACCGGATAATCCTTTGGAAGAAGTCCACCTGAAATTAATGGATATACCACAGACATAAATCCTGTTGCATGGCATCCCGGAACAGCCACTCTTTTTCCATTTTTTATCGCATCTCTATGAGAAACGGAAAGTTCAGGGAATCCATATGCCCATCCATCCTCTGTACGATGTGCAGTAGAAGTATCAATAATTCTTACATTCTCATTTTCTACAAGACTTACGGATTCTCTTGCTGCTGCATCCGGAAGACAAAGAAAGGTAATATCCGATTCATTAATCAATCTCTTTCTCTCCGCTGTATCTTTTCTTAATTCACTTGAAATAGAAAGAAGTTCGATATCATCTCTTCCTTCAAAGCGTTCATATATTCTTAATCCAGTTGTTCCTTCACTACCATCGATAAAAATTTTTGTTTTCATATCTTATACCCATTCCTTTCTCAAGCCTGTGAGACATCCCATACCTTCACATTTTCCCGTAGCATAAATTATCTCACTATTTCCATATACAGGCAAGATGAATCTGTTTTTTTAATTTCTTCCTACATTATATATAGAAGATTCTCACACTAACAAGTGGCTGCTTTCGTGATATATCTTACCTTTTACAAAGCCGTTCACTTATGCATCTTACTTTGCATAAGTATACATCTCATTTGTATAATATGCAAGTATTATTTGTTTTTTATGCATATTATACATTTTTTTCTGTTAAATTATGCATATTTTTACTTGCATTCTATGATACAATGTTGTATATTGTTTGCAGAACATTGATAAGGGAACAGTGTCCCATACCAAATATACATATTAAATGGAGGTATTTTATTATGAAAGAAAAAGTTGTTTTAGCTTATTCAGGTGGTCTTGATACCACAGCCATTATTCCATGGTTAAAGGAAAACTATGATTACGAAGTTATCTGCTGCTGTATCGACTGTGGTCAGGGCGAAGAATTAGATGGCTTAGAAGAGCGTGCAAAATTATCCGGTGCTACAAAATTATATATCGAAGATATTACAGACGAATTCTGTGAAGAATATATTGTTCCATGTGTTCAGGGAAATGCAGTATATGAGAACAAATATTTATTAGGAACTTCTATGGCTCGTCCGGGAATCGCAAAAAGATTAGTAGAAGTTGCAAGAAAAGAAGGTGCTACTGCTATCTGTCACGGTGCAACCGGAAAAGGAAATGACCAGATTCGTTTTGAATTAGGTATCAAAGCTTTAGCTCCAGACCTTAAAATTATCGCTGCATGGCGTGATGACAAATGGAACATGAATTCCCGTGAAGAAGAAATCGAATACTGTAAAGCTCATGGTATCGACCTTCCATTCTCTGCTGATACAAGCTACAGCCGTGACCGTAACCTCTGGCATATCAGCCATGAAGGTCTTGAATTAGAGGACCCGGCATGTGAACCAAACTTTGACCATCTTCTCGTTCTTGGCGTTTCTCCTGAGAAAGCTCCGGATGAAGGCGAATATGTAACAATGACCTTCGAAAAAGGTGTTCCAACTTCTGTAAACGGAAAGAAAATGAAAGTTTCTGATATTATCCGTGAATTAAACACTCTTGGCGGAAAACACGGTATTGGTATCGTTGATATCGTTGAAAACCGTGTTGTTGGTATGAAATCCCGTGGTGTATATGAAACTCCGGGTGGAACAATTCTTATGGAAGCTCATGCACAGTTAGAAGAATTAGTTCTCGACCGTGCTACTATGGAAGTGAAGAAAGATATGGGCAACAAACTTGCTCAGATTGTATACGAAGGAAAATGGTTTACACCACTTCGTGAAGCTGTTCAGGCATTTATCGAATCTACACAGGAATATGTAACCGGAGAAGTTAAATTTAAATTATATAAAGGCAACATCATCAAAGCTGGTACTACTTCACCATACTCACTCTACAGTGAATCTCTTGCAAGCTTCACTACTGGTGATTTATATGACCACCACGATGCAGAAGGTTTCATTACATTATTCGGACTTCCATTAAAGGTTCGTGCAATGAAAATGCAGGAAGCTGAAAACAATAAATAATAAACGATTTTATTCAAATTATTAAATCTTGTTTTAACGCATTTCATTTTATAAATCAAAAAACAGCATCTGGTTTTTCGCATAAAAACCAGATGCTGTTTTTAATTTATTTTCTTTTACTCCATTCCTTCTTTTTGGATGATTCTGTCTAAAACCTGAAGC
>CAYMIS010000125.1:0-8964 GCA_964390485.1 uncultured Roseburia sp.
CAATTGCTATGATTACATTAAAATATACTCAGTCAAACTCTGTATGTTATGTAAAAGGCGGACAGGCAATCGGTATCGGTGCAGGACAGCAGTCCAGAATCCACTGTACAAGACTTGCAGGTTCTAAGGCAGATAACTGGTGGTTACGTCAGTCTCCACAGGTACTTGGTCTTCAGTTCTTAGACAAGATTGGCCGTGCAGACAGAGATAACGCCATTGACCTTTACATTGGCGAAGACTATATGGATGTATTAGCAGATGGTGCATGGGAGAATATCTTCAAAGTAAAACCGGAAGTATTTACAGCAGAAGAAAAACGTGCATGGTTAGATAAAAACACAGATGTTGCACTCGGTTCCGATGCATTCTTCCCATTTGGAGATAATGTAGAACGTGCACACAGAAGCGGTGTAAAATATATTGCACAGCCGGGCGGTTCTATCCGTGATGACCATGTGATTGATACATGCAACAAATACGACATTGCAATGGCATTTACAGGAATTCGTTTATTCCATCACTAATTGAAATTTAGGGACGCAGCCTAAATTTTGAAATCCGGGGACGTAGCCTAAATTTCAAAATCAAAGGAATCTCGTTTACGAGATTCCTTTTTTGAGTTATAGGAATTTGCGAAAATTCCCATGAATCAAAAGCTGTGCTATATCAGAAACTGGAACGCGGAGTGTGCGAAGCATAATTTTGTTCATAATAAGAAAATTGCTCATGTAAGATATGAGTTTCTGAAAATGCAAAAAATTTTCGGGAACATTGAGCAGCAAAGTTTTTTGGCAGCCTTAAGGTAATCTTTAGGTTGCTTTTATTTTATCTTTAAATAACTGCCGTAAGATATCATCTGTAAGAAACATATGATAAAGGAGCAGGTGAAAATGATAAAGGTATATGAATTAGAAAAAGCTTATAAAAATAAGAAGGTTGTTGACCACCTTACGTTTGAAATGGAAGAAGGGGAACTGTTTGCATTACTTGGCAGTAATGGAGCGGGAAAAAGTACAACGATTAAAATGATGCTTGGACTTGTGAAAAATGATGCAGGGGAAATTACATTTCCAAAGGATGAGTTGATTGGTTACTCACCGGAAACTCCGTATTTTCCACCATTTTTAACAGGAATGGAGGTCTTAATGTATTATGGAGAATTACAGAAACTGCCTAAAAATGAGTTGAAGGCGGAATGTGAACGCTTAATGGAAGAGGTCGGACTTGAAAATGACGGTACAAAGGTTCGTTATTATTCGAAAGGAATGTTGCAGAGATTAGCATTAGCTCAGGCATTACTGGGAGACCCTTCTATTCTGATTTTAGATGAACCCTGCGCGGGCTTGGATGCGATGGGAAGAATCGAAATGCTGAATTTAATTCTCCGCTTAAAAAAGAGTGGAAAAACCATCATTATGAATTCCCATATTTTAAGTGATATTGAAAAGGTTTGTGACCGTGGAATGATTATGAAAAAGGGAAAAAAGATTCGTGATTTTGTAAAAAGTGATATTACAGAAGAAATGACATTAGAAAAAATGTTTGTAGAAGCCGTTGGCGGAAGTTTTTAGGATAAAGGAGAAGAGAAATGTTTGTAATTATGAAAAACGCATGGAAAGAACGCATGAGAAGAAAAGAGTTATATATTGTAGTGGCGATTGGAATTTTAATTTTATTATTATGCAGTACTGGTACAGCATCCATTTCCATTGAAGGAGAAGCAATTACAAGCTTTGACAATATGTTTATGGTAATTCATACCATGATGAATGCAGTTGGAAGTATTTTAGCAGTAATTTTAAGTATTCGTACAATTCCAAATGAATATGAGCGAAGAAACAGTCATTTAATCTGGGTAAGGGGAATTTCACAGCATACCTATCATGCAGGACTTTCCTTAGCAAATGTGCTTAGTTCTATGGCGGCTATGGGAATTTTATATCTGGCATTGGCTGGTTATGTCATTGCAAATGGACGTATGGATTATCTGGTACGCATGCTGCCGGCATTTTTAATTGTTAGCATCAATGTGGCAATCGGAAGCTTTTTGGTAAGTGTGTTAAGTATTAAATTACCAACTGCAGCAGCAAGTGCAATTGGAATCGGTGTGGTAATTGTTGGAATTTTACATGGTGTTTTAGATATTTATAAAAATATTGCCGGGGGCGTGGCAGGAACGGTGATAAACACCTTGTTAACCATTCTGCCGGATATGAATGGTATTCAGACGCAGGCACAGAATTTGATGGCACAGAAAACGGTAGATGTTCATATGATTTTTGTTGGCATTCTAATTCTTTATATGATTTCCATTGGATTATTTGTATTTAAAAGAAAAGAAGCGTAAAGATAAGCGAAGGAGAACTGGAAAATGAAATTTTTTAAACAGGTATATGCTGCAGTAGGTGTGGTTTTAGCGGCAGGTGTAGCAGTGACAGGAACCTATGGGTTGTCAAAAACGGATAGAGAAATCTATAAAACAGCCATTGGTTTACAGGAAAAGATGCAGGAAAATGGCTTTGTGGACTTTGTATTAGAGGATAAAAAGGTACGTTTTTTTGACGGCACAGCAGATTATGTTGTGACAGGCAATAAAATAGAAAAGGAAGAAGCGGTATTTGATACTTTTGTGGGAACCACCAGTAAGGTAGATGGAGAGTATCAGGTTATTCTGCCGGCCTATGATAATTTTGCAGATATGTTTTCCCTGCTGGGCGCAGCTCAGTCACTGGCAGACGGAAGTATGCAGTTTTCAGAGGATAATTATAGCACAAATGCACATGTGGCAACTCTTTGGCATGAGGCTTTCCATACATGGCAGTTTGCAAACTGGGAAAGCGATATGTATGCACAGATGGAAACGGCTGGTTTAGAGGAAACAGACAATATACAGGAAATTGTGGTAAATAATATTGATTCGAGGGAACAGTTAGTGGTATCATTTTTCGATGAAATGGAGCTGCTAAAGGCAGCTTATGAAACAGAGGATATAAAGGAAAAGAAAACGCTGACTGCAGAAGCGTTAGAACTTTCGAAAGAACGAAAAGAGATGCTTTCTGAAAAAGAAGCTTATGTAGAGCAGTATTATGAAATGATTGAGGGAACTGCCCGTTATGTGGAAGCACAGGCATATCTTTTATTAGAAGGTGAAGAAGCATGGAAAACGACATATTTTGGTGAGTTTGAGTATTCAAAGGGAAGTGGAAAATATTATGAAATGGGCATGTATAAATGCCTGATTTTAGACCAGCTTGCACCTGAGTGGAAGGCAGATTTTAATGTGACAGACAGTTTAGATGATTATTTGAACAATGCAATTAAACAATAGACAGGAAGGAAAGGCTTGTTATGAAAGATGGGAAGTATGTGATTTTAGCAGCGGATGATGAAATGGAATTGTTAGATACATTAGAACTTTTTCTTGTAAGAGATAATATGGTTCTTGTAAAAGCAAAGGATGGAAAAGAAGCACTTACATTATTTGAAAGTGAAGAACCGGATTTGGTGCTGCTGGATATTATGATGCCGGAAGTGGACGGATTTTCGGTGTTAAGAAGAATCAGAGAGAAAAGCAGAATTCCGGCAATTATGATGACTGCCCGCAGTGAAGATTATGATAAAATCCTCGGGCTTGAATTAGGAGCAGATGATTATGTGACAAAACCATATAATCCAATGGAAGTCGTTGCCAGAGTAAAAGCACAGCTTCGCAGAACCTATAGCTATGCAGAGCCAATAGCAGAAAAAGAACGAATAATTGAACTTTTTGACTTAAAATTGAATTTACAGGAGTGTTTTCTTGAAAAAAAGGGAGAAGCAATCCTTTTGACAAAAACAGAATACCGGATTTTAGAATTATTAATGAAATCACCGGGAAGAGTTTATACAAAACAACAGATTTTTGATTATGCGTGGGAAGATATGTATATGGGAGAAGACAGTACGCTTATGGTACATATCAGCAACCTGCGCAACAAAATTGAGGATGAACCGAAAAATCCCGTAATGATAAAAACAGTGAAAGGATTGGGATATAAGTTTGAAAAAGAAGCGTAAGATAAAGGGAAGTATTTTTCGAAAACTTTTGGTGAGCTACTTTATTTTTTCATTTGTTGCAATCATTACTGTTTTTGGAGGACTGCTGGCAGAAATTTTTACATTATCAAGCGGTGACCCGGAGACAATGATTCCTGCGATGCTTGTGAATGAGGATGGAAGCTTAGATTCTCTGGAAAATGTTTTTCTCGCCAAGGGATGGGTTGAAAAACTGGATGAAAACTATCACGTAGTGGAAGTGTATGGGGAAAAGCAGACGGATAAAATGTCTTATACCGGACAGGAACTCTTGGAAATGACAAAAGCTGATATTATGAACACGGATTACTATACCTTTTGGGAAGATGGAAAAGAGGGAAGTTATTTGTTTATATATCCGTATGATGTAATGTCCGTTAGCTTTACATTTGATTTGGCAGAAATGAAGAATTCTTCTGCCGGAACCGGAGTGATTGTATTCTTTCTGGTTATTTTGCTTGCAGAAGGTCTTTTGGTTAGCTTTTATATCTATCGAAAGATTCGCATACCATTAAAACAAATGGTTGAGGGGATGAAACGAGTGGCAAATGGAGAGGACCATGTAAATTTGTCATTTAAGACTGAAGGAGAATTTTTGGAAATCGTGGAAGCATTTAATACCATGATTGATTCTTTGGAAAAAGAAAAGGCAGAAAAAGAAAAACTGCAGCAGGAGAGAAACCAGATGCTGTTAGAGCTTTCCCATGATTTGAAAACACCACTAGCTTCGATAAAAAGTGCATCAGCTGCTTTGGCAGAGGGAGTGGTATATGAGGATGAACTGGGACGCTATTATCGCATCATTGAAGCGAAAAGTGACAGGGTAAATACCATGGCGGATGATATGTTTACCATGCTAAAAATGGAAAGCAGTGATTATGTTCCGGAGAAGGAGAAAGTTGATTTCTGTGAGCTGGTGCGTCAGATATGCGCTGAATATTATGAGGAAATGTCACGTTTTGATGTAGAGATAGATATTCCGGAAAAAAACATTTTTGTTATGGCAGATAAACGTCTGATTACCCGTACTGTGGCAAATCTTTTGACAAATGCTGCGAAATATAATCAGACCGGCTCAGTGATTTGTGTGCGCGTGATGGAAGAAAGGGAACAGGTATCGATTCTTGTATCCGATGATGGAGAAGAAATTGCAGAAGAAGTAAAAGGGAGCATGTTCCAGCCGTTCGTGCGTGGTGATAAGTCCCGCAGAACAAGCGGAGGAACAGGTCTTGGACTTGCAATTGCGAAGGGAGTAGCAAGAAAACATGGTGGTGACATCAGCTATCAGTATAGAGAGGGAAGAAATCAATTTATATTGACGCTTCCAATTTGAAATTCAGGGACGCAGCCTAAATTTCGAAATTTGGGGACGTAGCCTAAAATTTGAAATTTAGGCTGCGTCCCTAGATTCTGAAATTTAGGCTGCGTCCCTATATTTTAAATGCGGACAATTTCACGGGTGTATTCACTTCGTGGGGGTGTTCCTTTTTTTACGGAACAAAGCTGTTCGTATAAATCTGCTGCAAAAATATCCTTTTCAAGAAGCCACAGGGCATCTTCAGATAAAAGAGAAGAAGCATCTGCAAGCTTTGAAATCACAGGCACACAGGCAGTTGCTTTTAATTCTTTTAATAGCGCAGAAGAAGCTTTTTTAAAACCAAGAATTCTCAAATAAGGGATGTAGTCTAAGCTTTTGGTGCGTAAGTAGTCTTGATTAGTAATTCTTAGAATTAAGTGAAGCAGTATTCGGTTAATACGGGTGTAAGTGGTATCTTTACTTTTGTTCAATTCACAGAATTTATCAAAAGAAGAAAATTGCGAGCGGTTTTTAGAAAGACGATTTGCAATATCAGGATTGCAGTCACCGATATCTGCTAATTCCTCTTTTGTAACATTTAAAAGTTGGTAGCCTAATATGGAAGAAAAATCATTCGTTTGCATAAAAGTACGATTTTCCAGATAAGCATTTAAGATTTCCTTTGCAGCAGAAGGCATACTGGCGGTAAGTTTATCTGTGATTTGGAGTAGGCTTTTTTGCTTGCTGTCAGCTGTTTGCAGAATAGAGCTTATGCCAGTTTCTGCATCAGAGAGGGGATTTGTCTGGGCAGTTGTGTTTAGTAATATTTCACGAATTGCAGTTGCAGAAGCAGTAGATATACTGGTATCTGTTAGCATTTCTGTATCGTGATAGCCGGCTCCTTCCCGCTTTAATAAAAAAGGCTTAATAGAAGAACTTCTGCGTTTTAAAGCCTTTAAATATTCGATTGCCAGTATGTTATTTGGCTCATTTAAAATAGAAGAAACTGCATCTGAACGCAAATATTCGCAAAGTGCTTTTGCCCGGGCGGCAGGAAATGTCAGTCCTTCTTTCAAATAAGTAGAAAGTAAAGTCTGGTAGTCTGTCGGTTCCTTTGCGAGGGTTTCAGCCAGCATGGAAAGCATTGGAAGGTTATCTGTTTCAGCACCAAAGCATAATCCATCAATACAGCCCATTTTATCGAATAGAGTAACTCCTGCCATAGCAAAGCTTTCAGCAGAAGAGGTAGCCCAGATTGCCGGGAGTTCTATGACAAGGTCAGCACCGCTGCTTAAAGCCATTTTGGTACGGGCGTATTTATCGATAATTGCCGGTGTTCCCCGCTGGACAAAATCACCGCTCATGGCGATTACGACATAATCTGCCCCGGTTCTTTTTTTGATTTCATTTATCTGATAAGCATGTCCATTGTGAAATGGATTATATTCCGCAATAATTCCAATTGTTTTCATAGTATCTGTTTCCTTATTTATAATAATTACACTAAAGCATGAGCAAAAAAGAGTTATTTGTCAGTTGCTAAAATGTAAAAACATGTTCTGGCTTATTATAGCATAATATTTTTATAAGGGGAAAATATAACTCTGACACTGTTAAAATTTTGTCAAGATGTTTCCTATTTTATACACGAAATATGGTAAAAAGTGGCTTGTCGGGCTGAACATTAAAGCGTATACTAAATGTATATGTTCTGTTTATGGGACATATAAAGAGGAAAATGTGTATACATCAATAGAAGGAGAACAAATATGAACGTATTAGTAATCAATTGCGGTAGCTCTTCCCTGAAATACCAGTTAATCGATTCAGAAACAGAAGCAGTATTAGCAAAAGGAATTTGTGAAAGAATTGGTATCGATGGAAGATTAGTATATCAGAAAACAGGAATGGATAAAGAAATTACAGAGGCAGCAATGCCAACACATAAGCAGGCAATCCAGATGGTATTAGATGCTCTTGTTAATGAAAATACAGGTGCAATTGCAAGCCTTTCTGAAATTGATGCAGTAGGACATCGTGTAGTACATGGTGGTGAGAACTTCACAGAAGCAGCATTAGTTACACCAGAAGTATTAAAAGCTATCGAAGAATGTAATGACCTTGCACCGCTTCATAATCCTGCAAACTTAATCGGTATCAATGCTTGTAAAGAATTAATGCCGGAAGCACCAATGGTAGTTGTTTTTGATACAGCATTCCATCAGACAATGCCGAAAAAAGCATATTTATATGGTCTTCCATATGAATACTATGAGAAATATAAGGTTAGAAGATATGGCTTCCACGGAACAAGTCACAGCTTTGTATCCAAACGTGCCGCAGAATTTTTAGGAATGGATGAGAAGAATTCCAAAATTATCGTTGCTCACTTAGGAAACGGAGCTTCCATCAGTGCTGTATTAAATGGTGAATGTGTAGATACTTCCATGGGTCTTACTCCATTAGAAGGACTTGTAATGGGTACACGTTCCGGTGATATCGACCCTGCAATTATGGAATTTATCGCTAAGAAAGAGAACTTAGATATTGAAGGCGTTATGAACGTATTAAATAAGAAATCCGGTGTTCAGGGATTATCCCGGTTATCCAGTGATTTCCGTGATTTAGAGGCTGCATATAATGAAGGAAACGAACTTGCAATTAACGCAGTGGAAGTATTCAGCTATCGTGTAGCGAAATACATCGGTTCTTATGTAGCAGCAATGAATGGTGTGGATGCAATTGCATTTACAGCAGGTATCGGTGAGAATACAGCAATTGTTCGTGAAAAAGTACTGGCATACTTAGGATACCTTGGAATTACTACCGAGAAAGAAATCAACAATGTGACTCGTGGTACAGATACTGTAATTTCTACAGCAGATTCCAAAGTGAAAGTTTGCGTAATTGCAACAAATGAAGAACTTGCAATTGCAAGAGAGACAGTTGCGTTAGTAAAATAAAGACTTTTCCACAATAAAATGTGGAAAAAGTTGTTGACAAAAATAGACCACCTATGTATAATTGTTTAGGTGTGAAAACCTTGTTGCATGAATAAAAACGCAGCAGGGGATGGGAGAATGCCATGATTATAGATATTTCAGATGTTTTATCTTGTGAGAATAAGGAGAAAAATCAACAAGTTCAAATCGAGTTAACGTCTTTCGTATCGAGATTAGGTGAATTCCCAATCATCGAAAAGGCTCCGATTGATTTACGAATCGCAAACCGGGAGAACAAGCGGCTGCTTATCCAGGGAACAGTTGATATCGTAGTGTCAATACCGTGTGGCCGATGTCTGGAAGAAGTTCCGACGAATGTCCATTTTGAAATTGACAAGGAGATTAAGTTAGACAAGTCTGCGGTCAATGACGACGAGGTGGACGATATAGACTACCTGATTGGATTTGATCTGGATATAGATAAATTCATCTATAGAGAGATTTTGGTGAACTGGCCGATGAAAGTTCTGTGCAAAGATGATTGCAAGGGAATTTGCAAAGTGTGCGGAATGAACCTGAATGAAGGTGACTGCAACTGCCAGAGAACAGAACTGGATCCAAGAATGGCAGCAATCCAAGATGTCTTTAACA
>CAYMIS010000126.1:0-8939 GCA_964390485.1 uncultured Roseburia sp.
GTTCTGGAATGAGACTGTCTGGGGAGAGATTGATTATTTATTTGTAGATATGCCTCCGGGAACCGGAGATGTACCGTTGACTGTATTCCAGTCCCTTCCGGTGGATGGCATCGTTGTTGTAACCTCTCCGCAGGAATTAGTACAGATGATTGTAAAAAAAGCATACAACATGGCTAATATGATGAATATTCCGGTTCTGGGCGTAGTTGAAAACTTCAGTTATTTAAAATGTCCGGATTGTGGCAAAGAAATTAAAGTCTTTGGTGAAAGCCATGTAGATGAAGTTTCAACAGAGCTGGAGATTCCAGTATTAGGTAAAATGCCAATTGACCCGGCATATGCAAAACTTGCAGATGAAGGAAAATTTTTCGAAATGGAAAATCCATATTTGAATATAGGTGTGGAGATAATTACGAAACTGTAAATAACTTTAGAAGTGGATTTTTACCACTTACCTCAAAAAACAAACCACTTGGTGTAAAACTATTTACACCGGAGGTTTGTTTTTTTATACTTGATTTAGGCAGTGAGGAAAAAGAAAAATTCCTGAATAACTGCAATGAGGAGTAGGAATGAAAATACGAATTGATATTGACGAAAACTTAATAGAAGACGAGGTGATTATTCATTGTCAAAGTCTTACGGAGGAAGTCGCCAAAATTCAACAGGCAGTCAGTGAAGTTGTAAATGCATCCCAGAGACTTGTTTTTTACAAAGGAACAACAGAGTATTATCTGGCATTGGATGAAATATTGTTTTTCGAAACAGCGGACAATGCAATTAATGCACATACCAGGGATGATATTTATCAGACGAAGTACAAGCTGTATGAATTAGAAGACATCCTTCCCGGATTTTTTATGAGGGTGTCGAAATCAGCAATATTAAATACCCATCATATTTATTCTATTAACCGCAATCTGACAGCATCAAGTGTGGTTGCTTTTTCAGGAAGCCACAAGCAGGTCTATGTATCGCGGTATTACTATAAACCATTAATCAGCAAATTAGAAGAAAAGAGGTTACAAAAATGAGATTAAACAAAAATGGTGGAAAGATTTTTTGGGGATTATTTTTTATCTTAGCAGCAGTCTACATAGTAGTGGGTAAGTTCTGGATGTTACCGGATATCAGTGTGTTCAGTGTGCTTTTAACAGTATTTTTTGTGTGGCTGTTCATAAAAGGAATTATGCACCGCAACTTCTGGGAAATTCTGTTTCCAATAGCATTTATCTGTATTATTTATGATGAACCCCTTGGTATTACAGATTTAACACCTTGGACAGTACTTGGTGCGGCATTGTTAGGAAGCATTGGTTTATCCATGATTTTTAAACCGAAAAAGAATTATAAATTCAATGTGAATGGAAATGTAGTTGGCGGCAGTGGTGTAAGCAGCGAACAGTGTAGTGGAGAAATGATTCATTGTGAGAACAATTTTGGTTCCCAGATTAAATACATCAACTCCGACAATTTCCGTTCCGCACATTTAGAAAATAATTTTGGAACTTTAAATGTTTATTTTGATAATGCAGTGATTCAGGGCGGATTTGCAACTGTTACCGTAGAAAATAACTTCGGTGAAACCGTTCTTTATATTCCAAGAGAATGGAAAGTACAGAATAACATTACCCGCTCCTTTGGCTCAATTTCTGAGACGGGAAGAAATGAAGGAACCAGCGAAAATACCCTTTGTTTACAGGGTGATTGCAGTTTTGGCAGTATTGAAATTCATTTTGTATAATAGTATTTGAAGGAATTTTTTGAAAAAAAGTAAAAGTTTATATTTTAGGGAAAATAGCGAAAATTGTTTTGGAGGAATAAATTATGATAGAGATAAAGGATACATTTTTAGCGGCGGAGATAAAAAATATTGACATCGAAAGTGCATGCGCCAACCTGCTGGTAGAAGAGAGTGGAACAGATGAGATTACAGTAACAGCGGTATATAATGAAGAGCAGGTTCGGAAATATAATTGTGAACGAAAGGATGGAGTTTTAGAAATATGCCATGAATGGAAGAATGGAACGCATAAAGACAGTGTGGCTGATACAATTAAAATTGTTCTTCCAACAGGAGCTGTTTTTGAAAACTTGTCGCTGGAGCTTGGAGCAGGAGATGCAAAGTTTTTAAATTCTACTACAAAATATACAAAAGCATCTTTAGTAATAGGAGCAGGAAATCTTAGTATGGATGCACTAAATGCAGCAGGGAAGGTAGAGATTGAAGCAGGAGCAGGAAATGTTTCTATTTGCGGAATTGATGCAAAAAGTGTGGATGCAGAATGTGGAGCCGGAAAGCTTAATATCTATGGCAAAGTAAATGGAGACATCAATATAGAATGCGGAGTTGGTAAAGTAAAGCTGGACTTAGAGGAAGAAGAAACTGCTTATAATTATCAGGTTTCCTGTGGAATTGGCAGTGTGCGTATCAACGGTTCAAAGCTTGGCGGTTTATTCGCCTCAGAAAACAGTATACACAATGCCGGAGCAAAAGGAACCATGAACCTCTCCTGTGGTGTTGGCAGCATTCATGTAATTACAAAATGAAAAACAGGGACGCAGCCTAATTTTCAAAATCTGGGGACGTAGCCTAAATTTCAGAATTTAGGCTACGTCCCTATTTTTTGAAATTTAGGCTGCGTCCCTGTTTTTAAGAAATTTTGACAAAGTAAATAAATTAAGGTTATACTCATGGTTATGATGAAGACAGATAAGAAAATAGATACATACTTTTATATCGTGGGTCTGTGTCTGATAGGAATTTTAGCGGTATATTATTTTATTTCCACAAGATTTGGAGATGGATTTTTGCATTTTTCATATCCCTGCATGCTGCATGAACTGACCGGTTATTATTGTCCCGGTTGTGGCGGCACAAGAGCAGTATTTTATCTGATGGCAGGAAGAATTATAAAATCCTTTCTGGCACATCCGATTGTGGTATACACAGCAGTAATTGGCGGATGGTTTATGATAAGCCAGACGCTGCAGCGCATCAGCCGCAATAGACTTAATATCGGACTGCATTTCAGACCGGTATATCTTTGGATTGCGCTGGTTCTGATAGCAGGAAACTGGCTGATAAAAAATCTGGCATTATATTTCTGGCAGATAGATTTACTGGTGCGGTAACAGCAGTGTCGCATGAGTTTTGACCGGAAAATGCCGGAAACGCAAGGGATTTGAAAAAATATATGTTAAAAACAGATAAATGAGTTTTAATACTTGTGATTGGAAAAAGTATTAGATATAATAAGAAAGTTCTGGAAATTTTTCAGAAAGAAGCAAAAAATGCGCTGTTTCATTTCATTGGAGATTGACAGCGTGAATATAAAACAACCCAAATGAAAGAGGAAAAGAGAATGGATATTATAGCAAAAATATCAGAGGAACTTGGTATTAAGAAAACCCAGACAGAAGCAGCAGTTAAATTAATTGACGAGGGAAACACCATTCCTTTTATTGCCCGTTATCGAAAAGAAGTAACCGGAGCATTAAATGATGAGGTGCTTCGTAATTTATATGAGAGATTACAGTATCTTCGTAACTTAGAGGAGCGAAAAGAAACTGTTTTAAACAGTATTGAGGAGCAGGGAAAACTGACAGAAGAATTAAAGGCACAGATTCTTGCAGCTGAAACCATGGTAGTGGTGGAGGATTTATACCGTCCATATAAACCAAAGAGAAGAACCCGTGCTATCATAGCGAAGGAAAAAGGTTTAGAGCCACTGGCAAATGTTATTTCCCTTCAGATGATAAATACTTCATTATTAGAAGAAGCAGCTCAGTATGTAGATGCAGGAAAAGAAGTAAATTCCCCGGAGGAAGCAATTGCCGGAGCAAAGGACATTATTGCAGAAGCTATTTCAGACGAGGCTGATTATAGAAGCAGAATTCGTGACCTTACGGTAAAAAAAGGCCGCGTTATTTCTGTTGCCAAAGACCCGGAAGCAGAGTCAGTATACGAGATGTATTATGAATTCGATGAGCCGATTACAAAGCTTGCAGGACATCGTATTCTTGCCTTAAACCGTGGTGAAAATGAGAAAATTTTAAATGTAAAGGTGGAAGCACCGGTAGAAGATATTATCCGTTATCTGGAAAAACAGGTCATTACCAGAGATAACAAGGAAACAACAGCAGTATTAAAAGAAGTCATCGAAGATGCCTATGACAGACTGATTGCCCCAGCCATTGAGCGTGAAATCAGAAGTGATTTGACAGAGCGGGCAGAGGATGGTGCGATTAAAGTCTTTGGAAAGAACTTAGAGCAGTTATTAATGCAGCCGCCAATTGCCGGACAGGTAGTACTTGGCTGGGACCCGGCATTCCGTACCGGTTGTAAGCTGGCGGTAGTTGACCCGACCGGAAAAGTATTAGATACCACTGTAATTTATCCAACAGCACCACAAAATAAAGTTGAGGAAGCAAAAGCAGTATTAAAGAAATTAATTTCAAAATATAACATAACACTGATTTCTCTTGGAAATGGTACAGCCTCCAGAGAATCCGAGCAGGTTATCGTAGATCTTTTAAAAGAGATTCCGGTAAAAGTGCAGTACATCATAGTAAATGAAGCAGGAGCTTCTGTTTATTCTGCAAGTAAGTTAGCAACAGAGGAATTTCCAAGCTTTGATGTAGGACAGCGTAGTGCCACATCTATGGCCAGAAGATTGCAGGACCCATTGGCAGAGCTTGTGAAAATTGACCCAAAATCCATTGGTGTCGGACAGTATCAGCATGATATGAATCAGAAGAAATTAAGTGAAGCCTTAGGTGGAGTGGTAGAAGATTGCGTAAATAAGGTTGGTGTAGACTTAAATACAGCATCTGCATCTTTATTGGAATATATTTCCGGTATCAGCAAGGTTGTTGCAAAAAATATCGTTGCATATCGTGAAGAAAATGGTCGTTTCTTAACAAGAGCACAGCTTCTTAAGGTGGCAAAGCTTGGACCAAAAGCCTACGAACAGTGTGCCGGCTTTATGCGAATCAGCGAAGGAAAGAATCCGTTAGATTCTACCGGAGTGCATCCGGAAAGCTACGTGGCGACAGAAAAGCTTTTAGAGAGTCTTGGCTATAGCATGGAAGATGTGAAAAATCGTAACTTAGAAGGAATCTCTAAAAAGATTTCTAACTATGACAAGCTGGCAGAGGAACTTGGTATTGGAGCAATTACTTTGCAGGATATTGTAAAAGAATTAGAAAAACCGGCAAGAGACCCTCGTGAGGATATGCCAAAGCCAATCCTCCGCAGTGATGTATTAGAGATGAAGGATTTAACAGAAGGCATGATTTTAAAAGGAACTGTTCGTAATGTCATTGACTTTGGAGCCTTTGTAGACATTGGAGTTCATCAGGACGGACTTGTTCACATTTCACAGATGAGTGATAAATTCATTAAGCACCCATTAGAAGTGGTAAGTGTTGGAGATATTGTAGAAGTAAAAGTAATGAGTGTTGATTTAAAGAAACAGCGTATTCAGCTGACTATGAAACTGAATGGATAGAAGTGTTTTAGATTTAAGGAGGTGACGGCTTAGCGAGAAGTAGTAGGGAATAAAGAAATAAGATAAAGGATAAAGATGAAGGAAAAGGTAAAGAGGAGATTTAGAATGAAACTGGAAAATATGAAAAGAAGCCTGCTAAAAAGCATGCTTGTTTTTGCAACAGCAATAGTAACACTTTTTGGTGCAAATACAGTATTTGCGACAGAAGCTTATGAGACCGTAGAGGCACCAAAATATAATGCGGGAAATACATTTACGAATGTGACTGTAAATGGAAGTAGTGCAACATCATTATACCTGAATGGTAATGGCAGAACTTATTTTAAGTTTACAACCGGAAATCGTTCTGCAAATGCGGAATATTATAATTTGTACCTAAGAGACTATGATATTGTTGTGCCATATATATACTTGTATACCGATGAAGATATGACTAACTGTATATTTTGGGATGCACTTCATAACTCTGATAATGGTACAAATATTAATCTTGGAAAACTTAGTAATAATACAACCTATTATGCACTAATAACCGGAGTTCCGGGAAATGACAAAGTAGTAGATTACACCATAAAGCTTACCAGTGTGACGGATGATTGCGGGGATACAGGTGCAACTGCTAAAGCGGTATCATTAGGAAAAAACGTAAAGGGCTGGAATGAGAATAGCTATGATACAGATGTGTATTCTTTTAAGACAAGCTCATCAGAAGCCTTTTACTGGTTTGAAATTTCCTGTATTTCAGGACAAGTGGGGCGTTTTGGTGTATATGAAGACCCGGACTGTCTGAATGTAATAGATGAATACTCCTATAAATCAGATGTTAGCGGAACAGGAGTAGGGTATAAAGAAACAGAGTATTTTAACTGTGGAAAACTGAAAGCAAATAAAACCTATTATGTTAAAGTAACACCATGGACAGGCTATGAAACAAATTACAAATTTAAAATCAGCTATAGAAAAGACAATATAAAAGATACAACATCTGGTGCGAGAAAGCTGACCTTAAATTCAACGAAAACCTATTCTATGGACAGTAGTATTGACGTAGACTGCTTTAAATTTAAAACAACAGGTTACAAGAACTATACCTTGAATTTTGCAAATACAGGTGTGCAGGGAAGTTCTATTATGGTTTCGGTGTATAGCTCTGCAGACTGCCTGGCGGATGAAAGGATTTGTGTATATTCTTGTAATTATAAAAGGTCTATAGATGCAGCGAGTGCAAAATTAAAGCTAAAGAGAAATAAAACCTATTATGTGGTAGTATCTACTTACAGTGCCCAGGGAAAATATAAGATTGGTGTAAGTGCTACAGCACCACAGTCTTTAAAAGCAACCAGCAAGAGCAAGAAGGTAACGCTCAGCTGGAAAAAGGTTTCTGATGCATCCGGCTACGAAGTATACCGTGCGACCAGCAAAAACGGAAAATACACCAAAATCAAAACCATTAAGAGTGGAAAAACTGTAAAATATGTAGACAGCAAGAAATTAAAGACAAACAAGAAGTATTATTATAAAGTTCGCGCTTATAAGAAAGTAAATGGTAAGAAATATTACACTGCTTATACAAGTGTGAAATCAGTAAAGGTGAAGAAGTAAAAAGAGGACACACATATGACAAAGATAAAAAACAAATTTTGCAAGCTTTTTCTTGGCGCGCTTGTTTCGGTTACAACGCTTTTTGCTGCAAATACGGTATTTGCGACAGAAGCCTATGAGACAGTAGAAGCACCAAAGCTAAATGATGCAAATACATTCGCGAATGTAACTGTAAATGGAAGTAGAGCAACATCCTTATATCTGAATACCAGTGGTACAACATATTTTAAGTTTACGACAGGAAACCGTTCTGTTAATATGGAATATTATAATTTGTATATAAAAGCATATGATAGTTATAACCCAAGGGTGTCTTTGTATACCGATGAAGATATGGTAAACTGCATATATGATAGATATACTACCTTAAATAATTCAGCAGTAGATGTTAATTTTGGAAAACTTAATAATAATACAACTTACTATGGGCAGATTGAAGGCAGTTCATGGGAAGGAAGAGATAATGAGGTAGACTACAAAGTAATGCTAACTGGTGTGGCAGATGATTGTGGGAATATGGGAGCCACAGCAACAGCCGTTTCTGTGGGAAAAGAAGTAAGAGGATGCCATGAGAACAGATATGATGCAGACGTGTATTCCTTTAAAGCCGATTCGAAGGAAGGATTTTACTGGTTTGAACTTTCAAGTATTTCCGGCTATATAGGGGACTATGGAGTTTATTCGGATTCGGATTGTACGAATTTGATTATGTCATGTCCAGATGGAGGAACCGTTAGTGGTCACGGTGTCACTACAGGAGATACAGAAAGTTTTAATTGTGGAAAACTTCAGAAGAACCAAACCTATTATGTTAAAGTTGCATCTGCTTCCTATCAAAATGTAAACTATAAATTTAAAATCAGCTATAAAAAAGATGATGCAAAGGATTATGCTTCCAGTGCAAAAACATTGTCTTTAAATACTACCAAAACATATGCTATCGATAATAGAATTGACGTGGATTATTTTAAGTTTAAAACAAACAGTTTTAAGGAATATACGCTGTCCTTTTCTAATACCGGGGTATATAATTACTACATTATGGTTGAAGTATATAGCGGAAAAGATTGTTTGGAAAAACAGCGAATTTTCTCAGAGAAGTGTTATTACAAAGAATCTTTAGGTGCAGCAGAGGCGAAGTTAAAATTAAAAGCGAACAGAAATTATTACATAAAAGTATATTCTTATTATGATGTTGGAAAATATAAGCTTGGAGTAAAAACTACAGAACCGCAGTCTTTAAAAGCAACCAGCAAGAGCAAGAAGGTAACACTCAACTGGAAAAAGGTTTCTGGTGCATCCGGCTACGAAGTGTACCGGGCAACCAGCAAAAACGGAAAATACACCAAAATCAAAACCATTAAGAGTGGAAAAACTGTAAAATATGTAGACAGCAAGAAATTAAAGACAAACAAGAAGTATTATTATAAAGTCCGGGCTTATAAGAAAGTAAACGGTAAGAAATATTACACTGCTTACACAAGTGTGAAATCAGTGAAGGTGAGGAAGTAGTCAAATACATTTGTAATGAATGAGGGAAAGTGATAAAATATAACGAGTGTTGTATTTTATCACTTTTTTTGTAGAGTAAAGTATATGGGGAAATACAATATTGGTGAAGCAAAGCATTCGTAGGGATGTTTTTGATGAAAAAAGATTTGTTGGAGGGGATACAGTTTTGTATTCAAAGTATATATGATATTTTATCATTATATTGCAATTGGTTGCGGAATAATGGGGGGACTGATATTAATAATGGTTTATATAGGGTAAGCGATTAATAAAACGGTGCCTAGAAAAATAATGGAGACTGGTATATAATAC
>CAYMIS010000127.1:0-8821 GCA_964390485.1 uncultured Roseburia sp.
ATGGATCACGGATTGCTCCACCAAGACAGGTAGCAGCACCACCGAATGGTTCGATTTCTGTTGGATGGTTATGTGTTTCATTTTTGAAGTTTACTAACCACTCTTCGATTTCTCCATCTACTTCTACAGGAACTACGATAGAACATGCATTAATTTCATCGGATTCTTCCTGATCTTCTAGCTTACCTTCTTTTTTCAGACGTTTCATTGCTAAAAGTGCAATGTCCATTAAACATACAAATTTATCAGAACGTCCTTCATAAAGATTTTTGAAAGTATCTAAATAATCATTGTAGGTTGCCTCAATTGGAGCTTTGTAAAATCCTTCATCAAACTGAACATCTTTTAACTCTGTAGAGAAGGTTGTATGACGACAGTGGTCTGACCAGTAAGTATCTAGTACACGGATTTCTGTCATGGAAGGATTGCGTTTTTCTTCCTTCTGGAAGTAATTCTGAATATGTAAAAAGTCCTTAAATGTCATAGCAAGATTTAAAGACTGGTATAACTCTTTTAATTCTGCTTCCGGCATGTCCTTAAAACCATCAAAGGTGATAACATCTTCCGGTTCTTCAAAGGTCTGTACTAATGTCTCTGGTTTCTCTGAGCCTGTCTCACGGGAATCTACCGGGTTAATACAATGCTTTTTGATTGCATCTAACTGCTCGTCTGTAATGTCACCTTCAATTACATAAGTAACTGCTGTACGGATAACCGGTTCTTCCTCTTCATTTAATAATTTTACACACTGTTCTGCAGAGTCTGCTCTCTGGTCAAACTGTCCCGGTAAAAATTCTACAGAAAAGGTTTTTGCACCCTTTAAATCAAAGCTTTCTTCATAAATATCATCTACCGGCGGTTCAGAAAAAACTGTCACCAGTGCTTTTTTATATGTATCCTCTGAAATGTTCTCAATATCGTAACGAATCAGCTCACGAACGCCTGTTACAGTACTGATACCAAGATATCCTTTGATTTCAGCCTGAAGTTCTTTTGCTTTTACTGCAAATGCTGGTTTCTTTTCTACATAAACTCTGCGAACATTGCTACTCATGTTTACCTCTTTCTGCGTGTTTTCCTCATTGATTGCGTGGCAACACGCTGCCACATAAATCTATCACTTTAGTTTTCGTGCATTAAGATAATACACTAATTTTACTGATAGAAGTATATCATAATACACTAGATAAGCATAATTAATATATTTAATGTGATTTATTAGTTGTATTAATCTTTGTATGAAACACAATACATAAATATTTCTACCGAATTTAAAAACTGCGGACTTTTACACAGTCCGCAGTTTTATAACGTATTTCATTATGTATTCTTAAAAATTAATGTTACAGCTTAAATCTTGCTGTAATATCTCTTAACTTCTCTGCTGAATCTCGACAGTTCATGGTACGTTCAAAGGTTTCAGAGGTCAGTCCAACCACATCTGTTGTCTTTTCCGCAATATCTGATACACCGATAGCAGATTCATTCACTGTGTTACTGATACCTTCCATTGCATCTGCAATCTGGGCAATACCACGTTCTAATTCACTGACTTCATCATTCGCCAGACTCATAAACTCTTCAATAGAACGTGCTGTCTCACTGTACTCATCACTAGACTGCATAAAATCAGAGTAATCACTCATAACTTTATTCTCTAAGAAGTCTAATGCCTCAACCAGACACTTCGTTAATGTTCCAACAGATGCATTTACTTCATTCACAATAGTAAGAATGTTTGCACTGGTATCTGTTGAATCGGATGCAAGTTTTGCAATCTCACTAGCTACAACTGCAAAGCCTCGTCCCTGTTCCCCTGCACGAGCTGCTTCAATAGAAGCATTTAAAGAAAGTAAGGTTGTCTGTTCTGCAATCTCCTGAATGGTAGATGCAAGTCCATTGATTTTCTCAACCTCTTTTGCTTTCTCAATCGCTACATTTGATGTCTCACGAATACTTCCATAAACACGTATTGTTTCTTCGCTGGCATCCTTTGTCTTTTTACGAATTTCATGTGTCTTATTCATGGCAGCTGTTGTAAGCTGGCTTCCGTCCTTAATCTTTTCAGCTACATTTACAACGTTGCCATTCATATTCTTAATATTCTTATTAACAGATTCTGTAGAGCCTGAAGTCTCTTCCATGCTGGCTGCTAACTCTTCGTTGGTTGCCGAGTTATCTGTAGATGCGGCATTTACTTTCTCTGAAATATCGTAGAGTGTATTGGCATCTCCTACCAGCTTCTCTGCAATATGATTCAGTTCTGATACGATTCTAGCCAGATGTTCTCTCATTTGTATAACTGCTGCACCCATTACACCAATTTCATCGCTTGTCTTCGGAACTTCACATTCGTTCTGAAGATTCAATTCTGAAATATCATTAATTACCTTAGTAAGTCCACGAATCGGTCTGGTAAGGGCTGCTGTAATAAAGTATCCTGCGATAAGTGCAACTGATAAAAGAACCATTCCGATTACGATACACCAGGTACTAATGGTTGTTACAGGCTTCAATACATCCGCTTCATCTGCCTGTACAAAAATAACCCAGTCATTTACAGTACACATAAATGCAATATAAACACTTTCACCATCTACCGTACAGGTTTTCACATCTGCAGTCGTAATATATCCTTCATTCAGTCTGGTAAGGACACCCTCAATTACTTCATTTCCTTCCAGCTTCGTTCCTATCAGTTCATCATTCTCATGGTAAAGATAGGTTCCATCCTTATCCACCAGATATGCCTTACTGGAATCCATGGTATCAATACCTACATTATAAAGAATATATTCCAGACGGACACTCATATCATTTCGCTCACTGTCACCATAAAAGCTTTCATACAAAGTATCTGATGCAGAAATACAGGTATCATACAAATAACTTTCACACAACGCTACAATATTTTTCTTATTAATTGCATAGGAAACCACTAAAATAACTACGATAAGCAAAATAGATGTGGAAGCCATTAACAATGCAATTTTATGTCGTAAAGATCTAAGCTTCATATTCCCCTCCTATTCTGCTGTTTTTTCAGCCGCCCATTGCTTCTTCACTTCACTGATTACGCTATCCCAGGTTGTTTCACCTTTGCAATAGCTTAACAGCATAGTTCCAAAATTATCTTTAAACTGCTGGCTTGGGAACGCTGTAAAGTTCCAGCTTACGGAAGTCAATTCTGTATTGCTCATATAAGCTAATACTTCTTTTGCCAGTGGGTCACTCGGACTTTCTGCCTCTGTAAAGGTATTAAACGGAGAAATAAATCCAAGTTCATTGGTAACATACTGCTTTCCAATATCAGAACTGTATACCCATTCAATAAAATCAATAGATGCCTGCTGGTCTGCTACAGATGCCATAGAATTAACACAGATATAATTTTCCGTACCGGTACATAATCCCTGAGCCTCTTCTCCTGCTACACCAGTATAAATCGGAAGGAATTTTACATTCTCTTCTGTAACAACATTACCTTCAATCGAGGAAATCTGTCCCCATGCCCAGTTACCATTCTGCACCATTGCTACCTTTCCAAGAGCAAATTCTTCCATCGAATCATTTACCGTTTTGGAAGCAAGACCCGTTTTATCTGTGCATGAGTTATCAATATATAAGTCAAAAATATTCTTAAAATTACCTTCATAGGAGAAATCCAGTATATCACTGTCAGAAACTCCCTTATCCATAAATTCATGGTAAACCGGAAGATTCGCAAGATGTGTCTGCCAACGCCAGTCTTCTCCTGCACCAAAGGACGTAGATGCAAATACACCATTAATTCCAAGTTTATCCTTATTCGCAGTCATGTCTTCTACCACAGCTTTAAGCTTGTCAAAATTATTTACCTCTGCCATGCTTTTATATGGTGTACTCTTAGATGATAATGAAAAATATTTCTGCATAATTGCATCATTATAAATAATTCCATAACCTTCTACAACGTATGGGATTCCATAAACACCACTTTCATCCTTAACCGCCATATCCTGATCTAACAGCCATGAATACAGGTCTGTACCACTTAAATCCAGGCAATAATTCTTCCATGTCCCGTATCCAACCGGTCCGTTAATCTGAAACAGCGTCGGCATATCACGTTTTGCAATCTCCGCCTTCAACGTCTGCTCATAATTACCGCTGGCAGAAGTAAGAATCTTCACTTCAACACCTGTCTCTTTTGTGTATTCCTCTGCTATCTTTTCCCATGTGTCTGCTGCTTCCGGTTTAAAGTTCAGATAATAAACAGAACCTACGTCCTTCTCTTCCCCACAACCGGATAAAAACAATGCAGCCAGTGCTACTGCTGCCATACCCTTATGAATACGTCTCATCCAATGTCCTCCTATTCTTTTTTGCTCGAAACTTTTCTAAAATTAATTATATATCATTAGTACTGCTTTTTCAATAAATTTCATGCATTTCATAGGACATTAGTCACGTTTTTTTCAAATATCGTTGATATATTTAGTAATTTTTTCCAAATCTTCCAGCCTTTCCAATTTTCACATAAGTTTCATTTGACAGTATTATAAGTAGGTCTTATAATTATAAGAGATTGATTTATGAAAACATAATAATTAAACTAGTTTTTACTATAGACAGATTGTAGTGGTTTTCCACAGAAAGAGGTACCCATGGATATTAATTACGAACTATATAAGGTATTTTACTATGTAGCAACTTCCTTAAGCTTCTCTGAAGCAAGCAAGCAGCTTTTTATCTCCCAGTCTGCTGTCAGTCAGTCCATTAAGACATTGGAAAGAAAGCTTGAACAGCCCCTTTTTATCCGAAGCACCAAAAAAGTTCAGCTGACACCGGCAGGAAAAGTTTTATTAAAACATATTGAACCTGCCATGAATCTGATACAGCGTGGTGAAAACCAGCTTTTAGATTCCGGAAGCCTTGGTTTAGGGCAGCTTCATATCGGTGCCAGTGATACTATCTGCCGTTACTTTTTAGTACCTTATTTAAAACAGTTTCATAAGAAATTTCCAAATGTTCCTATTAAAGTAACAAATGCTACCTCCTTAAGCTGCGTAGAGTTATTAGAACAGGGAAAGGTTGACCTGATTGTTACCAATTTCCCTAACTCTAATTTAAACCATTCCTACATTCAGAAAACAGTCGGCAGCTTTCAGGATGTATTTATTGCTAATCCTGCCTACTTTAATTTCAAACAGCAGGAGCTTTCATTGGCAGAATTAAAACAACATCCGATTCTGATGCTTGACCGTAAATGTACCACCAGCGAGTTTTTACACAACCTGTTTTTGCAGCACCAGTTAGAACTGCTTCCGGAAGTAGAATTAAGCAGTAATGACCTCTTGATTGACCTTGCCCGCATCGGTCTCGGTATTGCTTTTATCCCGGACTATTGTTTAAAACCGGACACCAAGGATCTCTATGTGGTAAACATCAAAGAGAAAATGCCTGCCCGTCAGATGGTAGCGGCTATCAATCCTACTCTTCCAGTATCCCAGTCCACGGAAGAATTCTTACGCTTATTACCGGAAATTTAAAAATAGGGACGCAGCCTAAATTCTGAAAAATAGGGACGCAGCCTAAATTTCGAAATCCGGGGACATATCTTTTAAGATACGTCCCCGGATTTCGAAATTTAGGCTGCGTCCCTATTTTTCAGTTTTAAAGTTTTTTGATTCGCTCTAAGGCTGCTACTGTGTTCTCATAGCTGCCAAATGCAGTCAGTCTGAAGTAACCTTCACCACTTGGTCCAAAACCGGAACCTGGTGTACCTACAACATTTGCATTTTCTAATAAGTAATCGAAGAATTCCCAAGATGTCATCTTCTCTGGTGTTTTTAACCAGATGTATGGTGCATTTACGCCACCAAACACGGTATAACCCGCATCTTTTAATCCTTCTTTAATTACTTTTGCATTGTTCATGTAATATGCAACCTGCTCTTTTAACTGTGCTTTTCCTGCTTCAGAATACACAGCTTCCCCGGCACGCTGCTGGATGTATGGAGCACCATTGAACTTTGTTCCATGACGTCTTGCCCACATTGCATGTAAAGAAACGTCTCCGGATTTTAAATCCTTTGGAACTACAGCGTATCCCAGACGTACTCCTGTAAATCCGGCATTTTTAGAAAAGCTCTTTAATTCGATGGCACAGGTTCTTGCACCTTCACACTCATAAATAGTATGTGCTACATTTTCTTCTGAAATATATGCTTCATAAGCTGCATCGTAAATAATCACTGCACCATTCTTGTTTGCATAATCTACCCAGATCTGTAACTGGTCTTTTGTAATGGTTGTACCGGTTGGGTTATTTGGTAAGCAAAGATAAATAATGTCCGGTACTTCCTTTGGAAACTCCGGTACAAAACCATTCTCCATAGTACATGGCATGTAGATTACATTGCTCCACATCTCTGTTTTAGGATCATATACGCCTGTTCTTCCTGACATAACGTTTGAATCCACATAAACCGGATAAACCGGGTCACATACTGCGATTCTGTTATCTACGGAAAAAAGTTCCTGAATATTGGCAGAATCACTCTTTGCTCCGTCTGAAACGAAAATCTCGTCTGCTGAAATATCACAGCCTCTTGCTGCATAATCGTTCTTTGCAATTGCACTTCTTAAAAATTCATAACCAAGGTCCGGTGCATAACCATGGAAAGTTGCTGCTGCTCCCATCTCATCTACCGCTTTATGCATTGCTTCAACAATTGCTGGTGCAATTGGCTGAGTAACGTCACCGATACCTAGACGGATAATATTTTTATCTGGATTTGCTTCACTGAAAGCATTTACCTTTTTTGCAATGTTGCTGAAAAGATAGCTGCCCGGTAATTTCTGGTAATTATCATTTACTTTAAACATTTGTCTTCTCCTCTCTATTTTGGCTATAGTATAGCAGACCTCATTTCCCGATGCAACAGTTTTTGTTTACCGGGAATCAATTTTTTGTTTACCGGGAATCATTTTTATTATTACCTAATCTCTTAAAAATTCCATTACTTTATCATAAGGCATTGGGCCACCGAATAAATCCAGGGCGCTTCCGATTGTGACATTCAACTGATTTCTTCCAAGTTCTTTCAGCTGTTTTAAATCCTCAAAGCTTCCCACACCACCGGCATAAGTAACCGGGATTTTCCCCCAGCTTCCTAACAGTTCTGCCAGTTCTGCTTCGATTCCACTTGATTTTCCTTCCACATCCACTGCATGAATCAAAAATTCATCACAGCCCACACTTAACTTATTTAATAAGGAAATACTTACAACCTCTTTCGTAAATTTCTGCCAGCGGTCTGTGACAATATAATATGCGCCATCTTTTTTGCGACAGCTTAAATCCAGCACCAGATGTTCTTTTCCAACTGCCTGCACCATTTTCCCAAGATTCTCATAATTAATCTTTCCATCTTTAAATACATAGGAGGTCACAATCACATGACTTGCACCGGCATCAATAAATTCTTTTGCATTTTCCGCAGTAATGCCACCGCCCACCTGTAAACCACCGGGATATGCAGCCAACGCTTTCATCGCCTGCTCCTTTGTTGCTTCATAATATTCGCTGTCTTTCGCATTTAACAAAATAATATGACCGCCATGAATGTTTTCTTTCTTATATAAAGAAGCATAGAAGGCAGCATCCTGCTCGGAAACAAAATTTTCTTCTGCTAAATTCCCTGCATCCTTTAAACTTCCACCAACAATCTGCTTCACTTTTCCATTATGTATATCTATACACGGACGAAATTCCATAAATATCCCCTCTTTCCTTAACGCATTAGCGTAACAAAGTATTTGACAGACAAAAAAGAATCTCGCTTGCGAGATTCTCGCGCTAGCGCGCAGTCACGCAGTGACATTTTCCACTTGCGCGCTATGCGCATCCTGCCGGTGGCTTTTGATTCATAGGAATTTGCGAAAATTACTATGAATCAAAAAGGCAACGTTTCTCCCTAAAGTAAGAAGCTCCGTCGCCCCGACTCATCATAGCATAGTTAAAATTATTTGTGAATATGCATTTCTATTAGGTTCCTTTAAGCTTTTTATTATTTTTTCTAATAATTCATTCTTTTTTAATAAGTTGAGACTAATACTCCATTGACAGAGCTATTTTTTTTTGCTATTATACTGAAAATTAACACGAAAAAGATTATAAAATACAGAAAGCGAGGAAAAAAAAATGGGAACAATTATCGGTGAAGGAATTACTTTTGATGACGTGCTTTTAGTGCCACAGTATTCTGAAGTTACTCCAAACATGATTAATTTATCTACACAGCTTACAAAAAAAATTACATTAAATATCCCTATGATGAGTGCCGCAATGGACACCGTCACTGAACATAGAATGGCTATCGCAATGGCAAGACAGGGTGGTATCGGTATCATCCACAAAAATATGTCTGTACAGGCTCAGGCAGAAGAAGTAGATAAAGTAAAACGTTCTGAAAATGGCGTTATTACTGATCCATTTTTCCTTTCTCCAGAACATACATTACAGGACGCTGAAGAATTAATGCGTAAATTCCGCATCTCTGGTGTACCAATCTGTGAAGGCGGAAAATTAGTTGGTATTATTACTAACCGTGACTTAAAATTCGAAACAGATTTCTCTAAGAAAATCAGCGAAAGCATGACTTCTGAAGGCTTAATTACTGCTCAGGAAGGAATCACATTAGAAGAAGCAAAGAGCATTCTTGCAAAAGCAAGAAAAGAAAAGCTTCCTATTGTTGATAAAGATTTCCATTTAAAAGGATTAATTACCATTAAAGATATTGAAAAACAGATTAAATATCCGCTTTCTGCAAAAGAT
>CAYMIS010000128.1:0-8409 GCA_964390485.1 uncultured Roseburia sp.
TTGCGGACAAACGGTTTTCAAGACCGCCTCGTTATGACCACTTCGATACCTCTCCGTGTTTTGCACATCAACTCAGTGCAAAAGTTATTCTAGCACCAACACATAAATATGTCAACAACTTTTTTCATATTTTTTTATTTTTTTATTTTTCGGATGCTCCAGAAGCTAAATATGCCTCTGCAACCAACAGGTCCTCTGGCGTTGTAATCTTAATATTTCGATAGCTTCCCTCTATCAAACGTACTCGTTTTGACGTCATGCTCTCTAACACCATTGCATCATCTGTTATGGCCTTATTCTCATTTTGAAGCATCTTCTCATAGGCATCATATATCATGTCATAGGAAAACGCCTGTGGTGTCTGTACCATCCATACATATTTTCTCTCCGGCGTTTCTTTTGCATAATCCTCTGCATCTGCAATTTTAATTGTATCTTTTACCGGCATTCCAACAACACACGCCTGATACTCTTTTACTGCATGCATTGCACGGCTAATAATCTCATTATCTACAAAAGGTCTTGCCCCATCATGTATCAGAACATAGTCTGCCGACGTTATTGCTTTTAACCCCTCAAATACAGAATGATATCTTTCTTTTCCTCCCGTAACAATGAATTTAACCTTTTGAAAACCATACTTTTCTACAATTTCCTGCCTGCAATAATCTGTTTCTCCTGCCCCCACTACTAAAACAATCTCATCCACTGCACTTTCTTCAAATGCTTTCAGCGCATAATACAATACAGGTGTTTCTTTTATCAAAAGATATTGTTTGTGAACAGAGGTGTTCATTCTTTTTCCTGAGCCTCCGGCAAGAACTACTGCCACATACTTTGCCATTTTTCTTTCTCCTTAATTTTTCATCCTATTTTTTCATACCTTTTCTATCATATCACAGTTTTATTCCAACCACACCAGCTACACATTCTGCCTGTTTCATTTCCAAAAATTTGAATTTAAAGGTTTTCTTAGCATATCCTGCTGCTTTACTTTAGCAAAACAAAATCCGGCAAACACCGGAAACCCTGCTTAGAATTTAAACGTAAAGCAGTAATCTCCTTTGCGGAAGCCGGATTCCCATATTGTTTTTGTCAAACTTTTCTTTGCAAAAGAATACATGTGAATATTCTAGTGTTCTAATAATGTCAATTTTGACATTATATACTTATCAACTTTTTTACAGCAGTCTCTGCTTTTATCTTTCTCCAAGCTTTAAATTAGGAATTGCATTTAAATCAAGCCCGTCACGTTTCCCTGCCAGAAAATCATAATAAGCCGCCACACCAATCATTGCTGCATTATCCGTACAAAAAATTGGTGATGGATGATAAAAAGCAACTCCTTTTTTTTCGCAGGCTTCACGCATTGCTTCACGCAAAGTACCATTGGATGCAACACCACCGGCAATTGCAAACTTATCCATTTTATATTCATCAATCGCCTTCATTGCATTTGCAACCAGTACATCTGTAACAGCTTTCTGGAAAGATGCCGCAACATCTGCCTGCACGATTTCAATGCCTTTCATCTGGCATCCATTCAAATAATTCAGTACCGCTGATTTTAATCCACTGAAACTGAAATCATATGGTCCGTCATCAATCTTCGCTCTGGGAAATTCCATTGCATGAGGATTTCCCTCATGAGAAACTTTTTCAATTTTCGGTCCTCCCGGGTATCCCAGCCCAATTGCGCGGGCAACTTTATCAAAAGCTTCTCCCGCTGCATCATCTCTGGTTCTGCCTAAAATCTCATATTTTCCATAATCAGCCACTTTTACCAGATGGGTGTGACCACCAGATACGACAAGGCATAAAAATGGTGGTTCTAACTCTTTGTTTTCAATATAGTTGGCACAGATATGTCCTTCGATATGATGCACTCCTACTAAAGGAATATTTTTCGCATAACTGATGGCTTTTGCTTCTGCTACTCCAACGAGAAGCGCACCTACAAGTCCCGGCCCGTAGGTTACACCAATAGCGTCTATTTCATCCAAGGTAGTGTCAGCATCCTTTAACGCCTGTTCAATTACCTGATTAATTTTCTCAATATGTTTACGGGATGCAATCTCTGGTACAACACCTCCGTATAACGTATGCAATGCAATCTGAGAAGAAATAACATTGCTTCTCACATCTCTTCCATTCACAACAACCGCAGCCGCTGTTTCATCACAGGAACTTTCAATTGCCAGTATTTTTATATCTTTATTCGTCATCAGAAGAATCTCCTTTTATCTTCTGGAATGCAACAATTTTCCAATTACCATCCGCATCCTTGCGCAAAAGATACATTTGATGGGTACGGTTAAAGGAGTCTCCTTCTTTTATAAAGTAAGCAGTCTCCACATAGGCACACTCAGCGCCATCAATTGTTTTATATTCCACATCATTACTACTGCTGATTGAGGTTGATGCAATCGTCCTTTTATTCGCTGCATAATCTGCAATATCAGCCTTTAAATCATTAAAATAAGTCTCTCTTGGATTATTTTCCAAAAGTTCCTCATCAAAAAGCAGACGTGCCTGGTCCCCTAAGGCATAAAGCTCATCCTCTGTGTATTTTTCATTATAAAAGCAGGAAATAATACGGTTATAGGTTTTTATAACTTCTCTCGGTGTTGCAGGATAATTATTTTCAATATCCTTTGTAATAATTTTCTGCACCTCAGTCAGTTCCACTTCATCCACCGGCTTATTTGCCTCCCTTTGTGTCAGCCAGAAAAAACCACCCACTACTGCTGCCACACAAATAACTGCAATAATCACATTACGAATATTTTTCTTCATATACCCCTCCATTCCGAAACTTCTCCTAAGCCTCTTCAAACAATAGCTCTACACTCTTTCCGTCTTTCCCAAGATAAGATTCCGGGAATATCTTTTTTACTTCCGGCATATATTCTTCCGGTCTTACCAGAGATGGTGAAAAATGTGTCAGCCACATCTGTGTCACTCCGGCACGCTTTGCCATATCCGCAGCTTCATAAAATGTCATATGCTTATACTGTCTTGCCTTTGCCAGCTTATCCTTTTCCGCATACATACCCTCGCAGATAAAAAGATCTGACTGTTCTGCCGATTTTACAATTGATTCCGTTGGTCTTGTATCTGTACAGTAGGTTACTTTAATCCCTTTACGCGCAGCCCCTAAAACCATATCCGGTGTAAAAACAGTTCCATCCTCAGATGTAACAGTCTCGCCCTTCTGCAGACGATTCCACATTTTCTGTGGAATGCCATTGGCTTTTGCCCGTTCTACATCAAATTTTCCTGCACGTTTAATTTCGACAGTATAACCATAACAAATAATATTATGATTCACCTTGAAGGCATGAATATGATATCCATTTATTTCTATATCGGCTTCCGGTTCTGAAATCTCAATATATTTAATTTCAAACGGCAGTTCCGGTGCAATGGTACGCAGTGCATTTACTACCCGTTCTAATCCTCTTGGTCCAATCATGGTTAAAGGCTCAGTACGCTCTGCATTTCCCATAGTAAGCAACAACCCCGGCAGCCCACTGATATGATCTGCATGATAATGAGTAAAGCATATTACATCAATGGGTTTAAAAGTCCAGCCCTTTTCTTTTATTGCTATCTGTGTTCCTTCACCGCAGTCAATCAAAAGATTACTGCCATTATATCTCATCATTGCCGCTGTTAAAAAACGACGTGGAAGCGGCATCATTCCGCCAGTTCCTAAAAGACATACGTCTAACATGAATTTCTCCTTTTCTCAATCACTTATTCTGCTTCCTCTGCCTCGTACAACATAATGTAGGCATCCTCTTTCGGAAATTCATAAAAACCCTTCCGGGTTCCACATATTTTAAAGCCATTCCGCTCATATAAACGGATTGCTGTTTCATTAGATACACGAACCTCTAAGATGATTCTTGTAATTCCTTTTTCTAATGCTGCTTTTATCGCACTGCAAATCAGTGTATTTCCTACCCCCATGCGACGCATTCCCGGTGCAGCTGCCACATTTGTGATTTCACCCTCATCCAAGGAAAGGTACATCCCAATGTATCCAGCAATTTCTCCTTCATATTCTGCCACAAGAAAAATCGTATTTTCCATATTCAGAGCATCTTCAAATCCCTTTTTCGACCAGGGTTGTGAAAAAATCGCTGCTTCGAGTACACTGACTGCTTCTGTGTCTTCTATCTGCATAGAACGCACATTTATCCTAGCATCCGGCATGTTCTGCGCCTTCTTTCTGTCTTGCTTCCCGCTCCTTCTGTTCACGTTCCGCCTGGGAAAGACGCAAATATTCCGGTGCGTGTTCCGCTGCCGTTTCGAAACGTCCTTCTTTAAAATAAAGCTGTCCTAATGCAGCTACAGCCCCCGCCCGTTGTTTATTCATGTGTGCCGGTGCAAAGGTATATGGAACCGTACAGTTTTCTTTGATATAATCTGCAAATACAGCTACTCCATCCCCAAGAAAAACTACTGCTTCTCCCAGTTCATTAATATCTGTAATAATTTCATCAATTCCTACTGCACACTGTTCTTTAACAATCCGGAACTCATTTCCATCAAAACGATATAACCCTGTATAGGTCTGATTCCTTCTGGCATCCATAAGAGGACACACCATATCCCTGTGCCCCACCAGATTATAGGCCAGTGCGTCCACAGTCGGTACATTGATAATTGGCTTGCCTAAGGCAAGTCCCAAGCCTTTGGCTGTTGCCGAACCAATTCTAAGCCCGGTAAAAGACCCCGGTCCCCCTGCCACCGCAATCGCATCAATGCTGTTCATATCCAATTCTATCATTCCTGCTACTTCATCTAACATTGGAAGAAGGGTCTGGGAATGCGTCTTTTTATAATTCACGGTATATTCACCGCAAAGATTATCCTCTGAGACAATTGCAACACTGGCAACCAGCCCTGAGCTGTCTAATCCTAAAACTTTCAATCTGTTTCCTCCATTTATTCATTTACTTTAATACTCAGTCTTCTGGCAGTACACTGCTGCCTTTACTGTTTATTATCAGTTATCCTTCTCACGAATTACAATTTTACGATAATCAAAGCCTTTTTCCAAATTCTTTTCTATCGTAATATCATGGCGTTTTTCCGGAAGAATCTCTTCGATTAGATTCGCCCATTCGATCATGCATAAGCCTTCACCATAAAAATAATCTTCATAACCAATTTCATCCATTTCTTCGATATCACCAATACGATATACATCAAAATGGTAAAATGGCATCCGTCCCTCCTCATATACCTGTACAATGGTAAATGTAGGACTACAAATTGGTTCTGTGATTCCCAGACCATCTGCTATTCCCTGGGTAAAAACAGTTTTTCCAACACCTAAATCACCAACCAGTGTATAGACATCTCCCGGTGCTGCCGCTGCCCCAATTTTTTTCCCAAGGGCATGGGTCTCCTCCGGAGAGTATGTTTCATAAATTATTTCTTTCATTTTTAAACCTTTCTAAAATCTGCCTTGAACCTTTTCCCATTTCCAGCAGACACAAATGTTTCGTTTTCACAAACTGTAAAGCAGTTTCAGACTAACTTTTTCCTTATGCTGCTTTCATTTTCACCCGGTATTTCGGCAGCTTTTCATTTGCAATCTCTGCCACGTTATCGTATTTATCTCCTAACTGTTCTCTCGGAATTACATAAGCATTAATGCGGTTGGTGTAAACAAGAATATTGCTCTTGGTTGCAACCATACGATAAATCTGCTCCCAAGGAAGTTCTGCGCTTGCTTCTCCCTGGGAAACCTTAAAACCTTTTTCTCCTATCTCATAATGGAGTGTGCCCCGCAGCACTTCTGATGCAGTCAGACTGCGTTTGGAACGAAGCCACAGACTAATTGGCGTATAAATAAGCAAAATAATTCCAAAGCAGACATACATTGCCGTATAATTCAATGTCACATCTCCATAGGTAATTACAGATAATGCCAGTATCACAATAGAAAATATAATGGAAAACCATCCCTGAAATCCGGTATAGGTCTGATACAGATTAAATCTGTACATATCCTTCGAAGTTAATTTTATATCAAATTCTATTGGCATAGTCAATCCTCCCATTTTTTACTGATTGAAGTATAGCATTTTTCCAAAAAAAAGAAAAGCAGGAGAATGTACTTCCAAAAGTTACATTCTCCTGACTATTTACTTATTTATTCCGGGTTCCTTTTAATATTGGTGAAATGTGCTTATAAATTACAAAAGTTATTACCACAGAGCACAGCCCTTTTATCGTTGTGAAAGGCATATTAAAGCAGACTAAGCAGTCAAAAATGCTGTCTACATTTGGAAGAATTGCCTGATATGCTGCCAGAATCGCATCCTTTGACATAAAGTTATAATATACCGGATAAACTAAAAAATAATTGGAAACCACGCTGAAGGCTCCCATAAATACAGCGCCAAGAATAGAGCCTGCCAGTGCAGATTTTCTATTTCTTTTGTACTTGTAAATCAGTCCTGCCGGCAGTACAAAGGCTGCCCCCAATAAGAAATTAGATAATTCTCCCACACCACCTGTAGATGTAATTAATAAATGTAACACATTCTTTATCAGGCAGATAATCACTCCACACATTGGGCCAAAGGCAAAAGAACCAATCAATGCCGGCAACTCCGATAAATCCATTTTTATGAAGGATGGCATAAACATCGGAACGGAGAAATCTAAAAACATTAATATATATGCAATTGCTGACAACATGGCTGTTACTGTCAGATAACGTGTATTTACTCTTTTAACTGTAGTTTTCTTTGTCTGATTGTTTTTGGTTATTGTTGTGTCCATTTTCTCGTCTCCTCATCTTTTTTCTTACAGGAATTCGAGGTTGTATGCTTTTCATGTCTTTTCGAGCACTATTTCATTTGCACAGGAAAAAGTGTCTTCGACACTCTCCCGTTCTAGTTTCTGATATAGCACAGCTTTTGTTCCAACGCCTTTATGCGTTTGTGCGTCAGCTGCGCATCTGTGCACGAAGCATTTTACTTTACCGCAAAGAACATTCACACTTTAACGTGACAAGGTCTTTCCTCGTATGAAGTAAAAAACCCGGATTCTTAGAATCCGGGGCACTATCTCATATAGGTGTGCAAAATGGTATTTACTTTTCAAATAACACACTGCACAAAAAAGCATATTCTCTTCTCTCATCCAGACTATACTGTCGGTTCCGGATTCGCACCGGATCAACTGTTTACACAGTTCACGGACTTTCTCACATGTTTGCAAGAATCACCGTCGGTCGGGAATCTATGATTATTCATATCACCCTGCCCCGAAGAATTCCTTATTTAATTGAACACTGTTATTGTATGCTTTTCACATAAATATGTCAATATAATCACTCTATTTTTTCATCTATATAATTTTTTATAAAGTTGTCATTATTGGTATCTGCAACAATCAATCCCTGCTCATCTAAAAACAAATAATTTTCTTCCCCCATGCTGTAATTTACAAAAAAGGTGGTCTTAACCATATCCCTTTGGGTTACTCCATCCTGATATTTAAGATTATATTGAAAACTGACATAATCCCCTTTGTTTAAAACAAGCTTATGATTAAATTCAACAGGTTCACCATTTACTTTCACTTCTATATTACTCATATCGATAAAATCTGTGTATCCCAGTTCATTAACAACACAATTTTCTTCAACACTAAAATCTACTTCATATACCAAATCATCGGAGATTTTATTTAGCAAATGTGTCGGCCCACCTGCTTCGTATAAAAGTGCACCCACATTGGACAAATATTTCTCTTCATATTTTCCTTTTATATTCGCAAAATGCATATTTGCCACGTCATAAACAATGGAACTGCCATTCATTTTCATTGTCACTGATTCAACTTCAAAATCTGCTGCTTCTGTAGAATCAATTCCAACACTGATATTCGCAATATAGTAATACCAGTCCTTATATTTTTCACCACCAGACAAACCATTATAATCTATTACATAATCTCCTTCTCCAATAATGTTGTATCCTTCTATCTCAAATTCTTTGATTTGTGTTTTACAAATTATTGGGAATTCATAGGATAATTTACTATCGGTATCATACAGTGCAGAATATTTCACCAAGTCCTGTCCATAGATAACGTTATCCTGTTCGCTGTTACCACAACCAGATACATTTGCAGCTACAATAACCAAAACTGCTAATATACATAATTTTTTCATAAGTCTCATTCCTCCTGTAAATTTAATAACTAACGTTCAAAAAATCCAAAATTGCAAATAAAGATAATGGCATTTCTTATTTAATCCCAAAATCCCTTTATCAATTTAGACTTCCTACCAAAACCAATATCTTTTTTTACCCCTATATAGTAAGCGCTCAATAACAGAGTGCCTTTAAATATAATTACAATTCATGAGATACT
>CAYMIS010000129.1:0-8337 GCA_964390485.1 uncultured Roseburia sp.
AAATTGTTAAGGAGGATATAGATTAACATGAAAAGAATTGGTTTTGGTCAAGTAGAACCTAATCATTTATCTGCTCGTAGAACTGCTCAAATCTATGCTCAGTTACCAGCAAATAAAGATATTAAAATTCTTGAAAACGGTCAGTTCGTAAAATATGACTACGCTGCTCGTGAATGTAATTTCAGCGGCGAAGGCGAATGGATGATGGTATTCAATGAAGTTAAATTATATGATGACGCTTGGAGAGAATCATATAAAGATTTCGCTATGATTGCATCTAACTATACAGAAGGTTCAGATGATATTACACACGATGGCTTAGGTCCATTCCCAGGAAGAATGACTCCTAGAGTTATCAAAATTAACGTTGGTGACCACTGGACAACAAATACATTAGGTGAAAGAAATACAAGTGGTAAAGCAACAGTAGATTGCAAGCTTACAAAAGAAGAATGCGCAGACCTTGCTACTAATCCAGTATTTTTAGCTCCAAACGCAGAAACAGGTATGCTTGAAAAAGTTGCTAATAAAAGTGGAGAATTTGTGTTACAAGTTGTTAAATATTATACATTACCAGACGGACAAGAAGCCGTTAAGGTTATGAGAATTAAATAAGGAGGATATAGACAATGGCATTAAGCAGAAGTGAATTAATTACATTAGCTAAAACAGTCGCAAATGCTAATCCTTCTTCTCAGGTAGCATATTCTTTTGGCGAAGAAAAATTTAGCTATAAAGATTTAAGTGACACATTAAGAAACGAATTATATGAAATTGCTGGAACACCAGCTTTATATCGTGAAAACAAAAATACAATTTTCTCATTAATTGAAGAAACAATTGATGATTATTTACCAAAGAAAGTTCTTGAACAATACGGACAATTCGCAGAAATCAAAACTTTCGCTCAAGGTGATAAACCAGTATTCACACAAAGAATTACTCAAGCTTCTAAGAGACGTGCTAAACAATTCATCACAAAAGTTGGTTTAGCTGGTATCTATGAAGTATTCAAATTAGATGGACAAAGCTACGAAGTAGAAACAAGTGCATTCGGTGGTGCTGCTTCTATCGGATTCGAAGAATTCCTTGATGGTAGAGTAGATTTCGCAGATGTATTAGACATCGTTATGAATGGTCTTGATGAAGCTATCTATTTAGAAATCGAAAGAGCTTTAAAAGGTGCTGTAACAAACTTACAAGAAGCTAATAAAGCATCTGAAAATGGTTTCAATGAAACAGAAATGGATAGATTAATCCAAATCGCTGATTCTTATGGTCAAGCAGTTATTTACTGTACATATGAATTTGCTGCAACTATGATTCCAGCTGAAGGTTGGATTTCAGAAGAAATGAAAAACCAAAAATGGAATAACGGTTACTTAGGAAACTACAAAGGACACAAAGTAGTTGTTTTAAATCAATCATATGAAGATGAAACAAATACTAAGAAAGTAATCGACCCATCATACGCTTGGATTATTCCAACAGGTAGTGGTGAAAAACCAGTTAAAATTGCTTTTGAAGGTCAAACAATCGTTGACGAATATGTAAACTATGACCGTTCAAGAGAAGTTCAAGTATACAAGAAAGTTGGAGTTGGTGCTATCATCACAAACAACATCTGCGTATACAGAAACACAGAATTATCAAGATAATTGATGATAAATTTCATAGGGGAGATTAAAATATAATCTCCCCAATTTTTTCATAAGTGGAGATAAAAGGAGATAAAAAGATGTTAGAAAAAAACACTTTAATTAAGGTTTTAAATAGAGATAATGGTAGAGTGGGTTATAGAGTACCTGAAATTGGAGTAAGAAGATTATTTATGCCAGGTGAAACAAAAGAAATTCCTTTCCATGAATTAGAAAAACTTTCTTGGGTACCGGGCGGAATGACTATTCTTAAAGATTGTTTAGTTATTCAGGATGCGGAAGCACTTCAATCTATTTTAGGTGGAGTAGAACCAGAATATCATTATACACCAGCAGATGTAAAAGAATTACTTTTACATGGGTCTTTAGACCAATTAAAAGATTGCTTAGATTTTGCTCCAACTGGAGTTGTAGATTTAGTTAAATCTATTTCAGTTGAAATTGAGTTAAATGATGTTCAAAAGCGTAAAGCGATTTTTGAAGCTACAGGTTTTAATGTAACAAAAGCAATTGATATTAATCATGCATCTAAGGAGACTAGTGAAGATGATGCGGCAGCTCCTTCAGGAAGAAGAGCAGCTCCAATTAATGCGGCAGCAGCTGAATCAGCAGCGCCTGCAAGACGCACATCCGCACCAGTACCTCCAAAATACAATGTAGTTGTAAGAGAATAAATATAAAGTGAGGGTGAGATATGACAACTTTTGATACAATCTATGATTCCTTCCTTTCTAAAGTTACCGATGATATGTATATGGAGTTAACTGAAGAACAGACAAAGGAAATGTTAAAAAGTTTGTTTATTAATTCACTTCCACATTTTGAATTTCCTCGTTTCGATTTACATGATTTCAATCTGGATTTAGAAGAATATAATATTGACCTTGATAATGAAGAAGTTAATATTATTTCTACATATATGGTTGTAGAATGGTTAGGTGACCAAGTTGCTAGTGTGGAAAACACTAGAATGAAGTACAGTGGTTCAGACTTTAAGTTTACATCACAAGCTAACCATCTACATAAATTAATACAGTTGAAAAAGGAATATGAAAGACTCGGTTTCCATCTTCAAAGACTTTATAAAAGAAGAAAGAAAGATAAAAATGGTATTTATCGCTCTACTTTCGGGTCAATAATGGATACGGAGGCGAAATAGATGATTATTAAATATAATATAGATATTTCTCAAAGAGCCGTTGAAAAAGAGTTAGAAAGACTGATTAATCAAATTTATAAATTATTACCTAGTAGAGAAGAAGGTTTAAATTGGGAGTTGCCTTTAGCAACTGTTCTAGAGGAAATTGCGGGAATGCATAGACTTCTTATCGACCAAGATACTATTGTATTCCCTTTATTATGTAAATTGGAAGGATTATTTACTTTAACAGGTGAAGATGATTTCTTTATTTTTCGTAGAACCATCTTTGAATGTCTTGGAATTGTAAATAATTTAAAAGATGAGCTATGTTAAAAGGCTTACAGATGATGCAAACAAAATTAGGATATAGAGGCGGCAGTCAAGAGGGTCGAATGCAAAAGGATAAATTACATGGGCTTAGACAAGCTTTAAAGTATTCTTATCAGGCGGCAACCGCAGTTATTTCTACTTTTGATGCAGAGGGAAAATCGGTAAACAAGGAATTTAAATGTCTTATTAATCCAGATAAATTAAATCCGGAATATGATAATAAGATTATTTCTATTCCTTATGAAGATGTGAATTTATTAGACACAGAGAGTGGCGTTCAGCCAATAGATTTAAAACCAGGTCAAGTATTTACATGGAAAGAAACTAATACTGATTGGATTGTTTATTTACAATATCTTGAAGAGGATGCTTATTTCAGAGCAGATATTAGAAGATGTAAATATGAGATTGATATTAATGGTCACAAGTATAAGGTTTATGTTCGTGGTCCAGTTGAAACAAAAATTAATTGGGGAACTAATAAACACCATGTTTGGAATAACATGAATTATACTTTAGCAATTATGGTTACAAAAAATGAAGAGACATTAGAATTTTTTAAACGCTTTCAACGAGTAAAAATTAATGGTAACATGTGGGAAGTTCAAGCTGTTAATGAATGTGATTCAGATGGTGTTATTGAAGTTGCACTTCTTGAAACTTATAATAATCCAATTGAAGAAAAAGCGGCTGAATTAAAAGAAGAAAAAGAAGATACTAATTCTGTAATTAAAGGAAACTATTCCGTAAACCCTTATGATACTGTTACATATACTATTGAAGGTTATTCTGGTGGTACTTGGGAAGTTAGTTCTAAAAAAGCAAACATAATTAGACAAACAGATTCATCAGTAGAGATTTTTATTGACACTGGTCGTAGTGGAGAGTTTATTTTAAGTTATGTTCATGGCGGAGATAGAATTAATGTTCCGATTGAAATTAAATCTTTATAAGATTTAATAAGGAGATAAAAGGATTATGAAAGCAAATTTAACAAATATTAAAAAGTTAGATTCATCTTTTCTTTCTATTGAAAAAGATTTTGAAGAAATGATAAAAATATTATTTGTGCAAAATCAACCTCATAGTGATGAATTAAAACGATTAATGGTTATAAATACAAAAGACTGTATGGATAGAACAAATGCATATTATGATAAGCTAGTTCGTGAAACAACAGTTGCTAAACTAAAAGAAAATGGATATATTCGCACAGATACAAGAACCGTTTATCCAGAGCACGAGGATATAAAATCCTATATTACATTTGCTTTAGAGGGAGTTAAGCCAAATGATAAAAACCCTCATTATCGAGATGTAATTATTACAATAGATATTTTATCTCATTCTGATTATATGGATATAGGAAATTTTCAATTAAGACCTGTTAAAATAGCAGGCTATATTGATGCTTTGTTAGATGGTGCAAAATTATCTGGAATTGGAACCTTACAGCTTGTTGAGATGGTTCCGTTAAGAACTGCAACAAGTTTTACAGGATATTTATTAAGATATAAAGGTATTCATGGTATAGATGATAAATTACCTCCTGAGGAGGAATAATTTATGTTAAATGAAATTCTTTTATTATCAAAAAATGATATTCCTTTTTTAGAGGCTCAAGTGGTAATTCATCCACCTATGTTAAAAGAAATAGCTTTTATTGGTGAAGAGAATTTTTATCTAGGATGCGAATTATTAAATTTTTCCAAAGACAATTTAAAAGAACAGGACAAAATAGGTTTAGAGAATAGAAGTGATTTTGATATATTAATGTCAGTAGTAGAACAGAATCAAGTTTCTCGAACTTGTTTATTGTCTATCTTGACACTTATCTTTCCCACTTATAGAATTGATATAGGCGGGGGAGTTATAGTATTAATGGATGATAATGGAGTCCAATATATTAGGGCAGAGCATTTTGAACCTTTAAAACAACTTATTCGTGAAATATTTTGTTTAAATAGAAAAGATGCGGCGGGTGACGATTATAACCCGGGTAACGAGGCTGCCCGCAAGATGGCAGAGCGTTTTAGAAAAGCTCGACAGAAAAAAGCAGAAATGCGAGGAGAAGATAGCGGTAAGATTAATATCTTGAGTAGATACGCTTCTATTCTTTCTGTTGGTTTAGGTATGAGTATTAATGATATAATGGAAATGACAGTATATCAATTATTTGATACATTTGAACGCTTTGAACTGAAAACGTCTTTTGATTATTATGTTCAGGCTAAAATGGCCGGCGCAAAAGACCTTGAAGAAGTAGATAATTGGATGAAAGATATTCATCAATAAATCTAATATATTTTATTGAAAAAATAGAGGAGGATAAATACTTATGAAATTTGGTGTACGCGAGATTTGCGACGTAGTATTTAAAGCAAAAACTGATGTCAAAATTGGTAAATCTAATTTCGTAGCTGGTCAACCTGTTTTATATATTGATACAGCAAAAACTTCTACATTAGAAGGTGCTGCTACAACAGTATATGCACAAGGTGGTAAAGGTAATACAAGATTAATCGCTTGGGAAGGTGAAAAAACTTTAACATTTACAGTTGAAGATGCATTACTTTCTCCAATTGGATTCTCAATCTTATCAGGTGCTGGATTAGTAGAAGCTGCTGATGACAATTTAGTTCATATGCACATGACAACAGACGTTATTCTTAACGCTGACAAAAAAGCTGTTTTAACTCTTGATGCATTTGATGCTGACCATCACTTTGAAGATGGAAAAGTTGCAGTTTGTAAGACAGATGAAGCTGTTAAAGCATTCGGTACTGTATTAGATGGTTCTGGTGCAGGTATTGCATTCTTAGGAGCAGCAGCAGTATCAGGTCAAGCCCTTGAAAATGTAGAAGGTGCTTTAGTTGTAGATGCTACAAATAAAGTTGAATTCTTATTTGACAAAGGTGTTGCAGGGCAAACAGTAAGAATTGACTACTACATTATTAAGAAAGCTGGAGTTCAAACAATCAACATTGATGCTGAAAACTTCGCTGGATATTACTATGTAGAAGCAAGCACATTATTCAGACGTGAAGATACTGGTAAAGATATGCCAGCTGAATTAATCTTACCTAACGTTAAGATTCAATCTAACTTCACATTTACAATGGCTTCAACAGGAGACCCATCTACATTCACATTCACAATGGATGCTTTCCCAGGATACACAATGTTCGACAAAACAAAGAAAGTTCTTTGTGCAATCCAAATGGTAGGAACAGATGCGGTAGTAGGAGCTGACAAAGTTCACCCTGCTCACGATGTTAAAGTAGCTGGAATAGTTGAAGGCTAATAAAAAGTTTATAAAGTGATAGCGAAGCGTATCACTTAATTAGGGGAGACGCGAAAGTGTCTCCCCATATTTTTTATTTAGGGGGAATGTATATGAAAGCGAACTATAATCAAGAAATACTCTCCTATGCAGCAGAACAATCTGTGCAACATTCACAATTCAATGAAATTACTCAAGAGTTTTTACGACATCGTTCTGTTATTGGTAAATTATATACTGATTATTATAAAACAATATTACCTGAAATGTCTACTACTTTTAATACAATGGCAAAATTAGGAGAATCTAATCAGGCTACAGTGCAAAATACCATTAGAATGTTATATGATAATGAAAAGTTAATCACCGCAGAATATACTGCCGCCCAAAGATATCTTACTAGATTAAAAAGTTGGGCTTTAGAAGGCTATAGAGAAATTGTTTCTTTTAGAACTTTTATTACAGGTGGTCAGCAATTAGTTTATGATGTTAAAGATGGTGCTTATACATATAGATTAACTGAAGAAGAATATTTACAACTTCTTTCTGCGGGAAACGTAAAAACATGGACTCAGCACTGGGATAGTAAATCTTTGTCTGCAGGTAATATAAATAATATTTTAGCATTAGAAGTTGCTCATCCATCTGGTACTTTAAAAGATGTGCAAGCAACTCCAATGTATTTGCGTAATTATAAAAATACTGAGGCAGATGCTTTATATAAATATTTAAATGATACAGTATATAGTTCAGATTTTCCAATGTCTCGTATTTATGAGCTTTATGACCAATTAAGATTTAGTATGTTTTCAGATATATCAAAAGAAAGTCCAATTACTAAAGATATTTTTGACGCAAGATTTAAGAAAAATTTTAAAATTGCTAATGTAAAAGTTGGTGGACTCGATAATTTTGTTGAGTTATATAAAGAAGCTGGATTACATAAAGATACTGATGCTTTTTATAAAATGGGTGATACTGTTGAATTTAATGGTAAAGGACACTACACCTTGGTGGAAAATAAGCTTGCCGGAGCAACTGTTTCTATCAGAACTATTAAAAATGCAATAGATGGTTTATATGGTATTGTAAATATGCCTAATAGTAAAAGTGCAATGGTACAAAAATTAAAAGAGTTTTATACTAATAAACGAGGAAATGAATTTGCGGAAGCTATTCAAAAAGGTGCTCGAAGGGAAGCTGAATTAGGAATAGAACGAACATTTAAAGAGATGAGTGCGGCAGATATAAAAATTACTTTAAACTCATCTTGACAAATGTGAAAATTTTTAGTATAATATTATTATAAATGAGACAAAAGGAGATTTGAGAAATGGCAAAAGTTAGTTACGCTAATTTAAAATTGAAAACAAATAAGGAAGTTAAAACTTTTAAATTCGGAGAAAATGATATTGAAGTTTTACAATATCTTCCTATTGAAGATAAATATGATTTAATTATGATTACTTTACAAAAGGCAGAAGAAAATGGAATTTATAATTCTTTAATGCTTGATGTATATTTTCATTTACATTTAATCTATATGTATAGTAATTTATCTTTCACAGATAAGCAAAAGGAAAATGAGTTTAAATTATACGATGCAATTAAAAGTAATGGATTATTAAATGCTTTCTTAGAAGCTTTTGATGAAGCAGAATATGATGAATTACTTGGTCATATTGAAGAAATAATGGATATGATTTTAACTTATAAGAATACTGCGGGCGCTGTATTACAATCAGTAATCCAGGATTTACCTCGTAACGCAGAAGCAATGAGAGAAATAGTTGAGAATTTCGATAAAACCAAATACCAAGCGGTATTAGATTTCGCTACTGCTGCAAATGGTGGTCGAAACATTGATACTAATGAATAAGGCCGATTTAAATTAATTGAAATACCCTTACTATTATATATAAATA
>CAYMIS010000130.1:0-8316 GCA_964390485.1 uncultured Roseburia sp.
ACATCTACATTTTCTATTCCACCTACCAGCCGTACCTCAGAATCTGATATTTCCGGCTCTGCATCCATGGCTGTATAGAACTGATGACTTACAAGAATATTCCGTTCTGCGGTATTCATTTCTTCCCGCGCTAAAAGCTTCTTAACCGCCGTATCATAACTTAAGCTTTCTTCCTCAAAAAGTTTTCGCACATAGGCAGGCTTTACAAAGGGAAGCAGATAAATATTCACATTGCCAAAAGAATCTTCTATTGTCACTTTTTTCAGAAACTGCTCCTCTTTTACCGGTGGCATTCCTGCAATGTGAACCCGGTGTTTTGCTAAAATGGCACTAGCAAAGTCAATTCGTTTGGCACTATCATGATTTCCTGCAATGATACAGATTTCCATCTTCTCATTTACCCTGCAAAGTTCTGTCAAAAATTCATCAAATAAAGCCACTGCTTCTGCCGATGGTACCGGTGTATCATAAATATCCCCTGCCAGCAGCAGGGCATCCGGCTGCTCCTTTTCTGCATACGCAACTACCTGTGCTAATATATCCCGCTGTTCTTCCAGCATATTGTAATGATGTAATTGTTTTCCTATATGCAAATCCGAAATATGAAAAAATTTCATTCAAAAATCCCCCTAACGTGCTGCAAAATGTTTATCTTCTATAGGAAATTTAACGAACTTTCCTATAGAAGAACAAAAGTGTGCTTCGCACACTCTCGTCTTCCAGTTTCTGATATAGCACAACTTTTGTTCCACGCTAACGCGCAGTCACGCAGTGACATTTTCCACTTGCGCGTTATGCGCATCCCGCAAAGCGTTTTTACTTTATAGGAAGAACTTCACGCTTTAGCGTGACAAGGTCTTTCCTATTAAAGTAACAAAGAATGCCCGTGACATACCAAAGATATGCCACAGGCAATATTTTAAGATTGTCTCAGCAATCTCCATAAACTATTTTAAAAAGCCATTGATAATCTGTTCTTCTGCTTCCTGCTCTGTTAAGCCTAATGTCATTAGCTTAATCAGCTGTTCTCCTGCAATTTTTCCAATTGCAGCTTCATGAATCAGATTCGCATCAATATTATTGGCTGTCAGCTGTGGGCTGGCAGTTACACAGGCATCATCCATGATAATGGCATCACATTCACTATGGCCTGCACAGGCAGCATTTCCGTTCATAATTGAGAAAAATTCCTGTTTGGATTTATCCTTTGCAACAGAACGGGAAACCAGATTGCAGCTGCATCCTTCTCCATTCATATCAATGGAAAAATCTGTTCTGGCATACTGGTTGCCATGAGTCATAATCTTCTCACGCACCTCTAAGGTTGCACCTGCTGCTAAATCTCCTTTTGTGATACGGTCAGTAGAATCGATACCTTTAATCTGAGTCGTCTCCATCTCAAGGTATGCGCCCTCTTTTAAATGAACAATGGTCTGTGGATTCATCACATTCTGACCATTTCCATCACCGTCTCCATAATGACGTTCTATATAACGTACTCTTGCATTTTTCTCTAAATAAAAGGTATGAATTCCATCATGTTTTGAGGTATCTACACCACAATTGTGAATTCCACAGCCTGCCACTATCGTAACATCTGCCCCCTCACCAATGTAAAAATCATTGTAGACAGATTCCTGTAAACCGCTCTGGCTAAGTAATACCGGAATATGAACACTTTCATTCACTGTTCCCGGCTTAATAATAATATCAATGCCATCTTTATCTGTCTTTGTCACAATATCGATATTCGCAGTGGTATTTCTTCCCAGTTTCTCTCCATTGGCACGAATGTTATATGCGCCTTCCGGAATCTCATGAAGCCCTGCCACCTGCTTTAGTAAGTTTTTCTGTATAATATCCATATTCGTCTCACCTTTAAGCACTTTTCTTCCTAAAATATAAATCTTCTGTCTGATATTCTGCTGCACAGCCTATAGTCAATTTACCATCTGCTACAACCTATACTTTTCAGACAATCCTATGTTTTCTTAGCGAATCTGAAATTACACCTTGTCCTTCAGATTCTGGCATGTTCCGGCAGTATGAAGCAGCTCTGGAAGCACTTCTTCCTTCGTTCCTACCTGCTTAATCTTACCGTCTGCAATCACTACAATCTTATCAGCGATATCAAGGATACGCTCCTGATGGGAAATAATTAAAATTGTTCCCTGAATCTCATCACGCATTTTTTCAAATACTTTAATCAGACTGTTAAAACTCCATAAATCAATTCCCGCTTCCGGTTCATCAAAAATAGAAAGCTTCGTACCTCTTGCTGTAATCATAGCAATCTCGATACGCTTTAATTCTCCACCGGATAAGCTTCCGTTAATTTCACGGTCAATATATTCCCTTGCACAAAGACCAACCTCTGATAAAATATTACAAATCTCTGTAACACTCATCTCTTTGCCTGCCGCAATCGTAATCAGGTCCTTTACTGTTAAGCCTTTAAAATGAACCGGCTGCTGAAATGCAAAGCTAATTCCCTTCTTTGCCCGTTCTGTAATATCTAAATCTGTAATGTCCTCGCCATCTAAAAGAATCTGTCCACTTGTCGGCTTAATAATTCCGGCAATCATCTTGGCAAGTGTTGATTTACCACCGCCATTTGGCCCTGTTATCGCCACAAAGTGGTCATCAATTGTGACACTGACATCCTTCAGAATTTCTTTATTCTCATGGTTGTCCCCTACTTCGTAGGAGATGTTTCTCAACTCTAACATGCTGCCTCCACTAATTGTTATTTAATTACCACACGAGGATATTTTACCATAATTGCATTTAACATATCCTCATCCGGCTCAAATTCATATTTGGTTACTGCACCTTCGCTCTTACTGATAACAACATAGACCTTTGCCTGTGGGTCACCAGATGTTAAGTTCTTAGTCTTTACAGAATTATCATTTTCATACTTATAAACACTTCTGTCACCCTTTGGTGCAATCTGCAATACATCATCCATATTAATTCTTGCAATTCCTTTTCTTCTTGCCTTGTTACGGATTCTCGCAAATTTCAAGTCCCCATCGAAGTATGTATATTCAAACTCAATATTAGAACGAAACTGCATAAAAAACCATAACACGGAAAATCCAAGTGCCGGAAGCATGAAAACAGGTGGTGCAATAAAGGTTGCTCCTAAAAAACAAATACAAGCCAGAGCAAACCATACAATGTTTAAAATCTTTTTAGCTGTTGTTACCTTCTTAGGTACAAAAATTAACTGTTCGCGCATTTATCATATTCTCCTATCTGCATATAAAAGTCGTACTCCACTATTCTATAACTCTTTTTGATAAAAAACTAGTATGAATGTAGATTTTTCTTATTTTATCATGTAAAATAAGAACAGAAAAGTTTTTTTCGTAAACTTTCGTTGTTTTTTATGAATATTTTATGTTCTGTTAATAATTTCCAAAAGGGGGTTTTACTTATGGTTCAATATGAATATAAAAAAGATGCCTTTCCTTCTTTCCCAGAGGGAATCAAGCGGGAATGGGCTCTTACAAACGGAATTGGCAGCTATGCCGGAAGTTCTTTAATCGGTGCACATAACCGTACACATCAGGGCTATCTGATTGCAAGCTTACATGCTCCAACGGAACGTTATCTTGTTTTTTCTAAAATAAACGAGACTATCTGCACTAAAAATGCCACATTTTCTCTGGAAACCTCGCAGCATTGCGTGGAAGGGAAGACCGTTTACGCCGAAGGACAGCATTATCTGAACAGCTTTTGTTATGACGGCTCTATTCATTACGAATATGAAACCGGTGATATTACTCTGAAAAAACATATTACCCTCGTGCGGGGAGAAAATGTCTGTGCCATCGCTTATGAGGTTACTAATAATGGCGCAGATGCCCAGCTTTCTCTTACGCCATTATTTAATTTCCGGGAACACAGTGATAGCAGTACCCCTGACACCCTTTGTTTTGAAACAATTATGGATGGTCAGTCTTACTTCCTGATTCCGGAAAGCCGTAAAAATCTGCAAATTGAATTTCAGGTAAGTGAGGGCTCTTATTCCGCCCGCAAGGAGCTCTACGATGTCGACATGCAGCTTCAGACAGAGGTTGACCTTGAAACTCCGGGACTCGACTGCCACTATACGCCAGTGGACGTTTCCATTGATTTGCCGGCAGGAGAAACGAAAAAGATTTCTGTAATTTGCCGGGTGATTACAGTAAATGAAACAGATTTCTCTAGCGATGTTTCTGTTTCAGATACCTCTATTATTGATGCTTCTATTATTACTGACAAGAGTGCTTCTGATTCCGTTTCTGCCGGAATTGACTTTTCTGTACCTGAACAGATTACTGCAGATACTGCTTTTATTTTATTGGAAGCCCAAAGAAAATACATCGACTCCCTTTATGAGAAAGCAGGCTACACCGATTATTTTGCCAACCAGCTGGTACTTGCCTCTGACCAGTTTTTAACTCATCGCACTTCCACCGGAATGAAAACGGTTTTGGCAGGGCTTCCATGGTTTACAGACTGGGGCAGGGACACTATGATTGCCTTTACCGGTTTAACACTTTGTACCGGAAGACGTAACGAGGCGGAAGAAATTCTCCTCACTTTTTCCAAATATGTTAAAAACGGAATTGTACCAAACATGTTCCCGGATGATAATACTCCGCCGCTTTACAATACGGTAGATGCCTCTTTGTGGTATTTCTACGCTGTTTATGAATATTTACAGTACTATTCCACAGAGGATGCCTATGCATTTATTCAGAAAAATATTTATCCTCACTTAAAGGAGATTGCAGAGGCTTACAAAAACGGTACTGATTTCAGCATTTACATGGAAGAAGACGGACTAATTCATGCCGGAAGTGGTCTTGACCAGATTACCTGGATGGACGTGCGAGTGGGTGAATTGGTAGTTACTCCCCGGCATGGCAAACCAGTAGAAATTAATGCGCTCTGGTACAATGCCCTTAAGGTTTTAGAAATGCTCTCAAACCACTACAACGAGGATGCTTCTGCCTACACTGCTCTTGCAGAAAAAGTAAAGGCTTCCTTCTGTGAAAAATTCTGGGACAATACAAATAAATGTCTCTATGATGTGATTGACGGCGACCCGGACGACCACCTTCGCCCGAATCAGATTTATGCCGTATCCTTACCATTTACTATGCTTTCCAAAGAACAGGAAGCTCTGATTGTGGAATTTGTAGAACGGGAGCTTTATGTGGGATGTGGTCTTCGTTCTCTTTCTAAAGACCATGCAGATTATCACGGTATTTACTGCGGGGCTTTAGAAAAACGTGATGCTGCTTACCATCAGGGAACTGCCTGGGGCTTCCTATTAGGCGGTTTTATTACTGCCTACTTAAAGGTACACAATCACTCCAAGGAAAGCGTTGCTGCTGCCCTTGAAATGTTAGAACCAATGAAAGCCCATCTGACAGACAATGGGGCAATCGGTTCTATTTCTGAGATTTTCGACGGGGATGCTCCACACAATCCAAGAGGCTGCTACGCTCAGGCATGGAGTGTAGGGGAAACATTGCGTTGCTATGCCCAGGGAATATTGCCGTATTTGTAGGATATGTCCAAACTATTAACTTCTACACAGGCTTCAATTGCAGGTATTATCTGTAATTGAAGCCTGTATTATTGTATGTTAAAATAGAACAAGTTTTTTAGAATCACAATGCAAAAGGAGATACCTTAACTAATGATAATAAAATGTACCAATTGTGGTGGAGCATTAATTTTTGATATTCCTACAAGAAAAATGAAATGTTCTTACTGCCATTCTTTTTTTCCCGTAGAAAATGCTCCTGCTGAGATTGAACCTTCCAAAAAAATGACTTGTCGAATTGTGCATTGTACTTCTTGCGGAGCAGAACTTGCCATTAACAGCGTAGAAAGTGCAACCTTCTGCGCCTATTGCGGCCAGCCAACCATTGTTTTCAAGCGTATTTCTAAAATGCAAAAACCACAAGCTATTATTCCTTTTTCGATCACAAAGGAAGACGCCGTCACCTTAATTCGTAAACGCATTAAAAAAGGTTCTTTTATTCCCCGTGGTCTTAAGAACTTTGAATTAGAGCGGGTAAATGGAATCTATATTCCTTTCTGGATCTATGATATAAAGTACTCTGACAGACAAATACTTAACGGAAAAAACGGAAAGAAAACCTATGACTATCTTCGAAAAGCCGAATGGCTTTTCAAAAATGTCACACTAGACGCTTCTTCTAATTTATATGACCAGTCAGCTCAACGTTTAGAACCCTTCGACATGAAAGACCTTGTTCCATTTCATGAAGGATATTTATCCGGCTTTTATGCTGACAAATACGACCGTTCTGCCGGTGCCTTGGAAAATCTTGCCTTTGAACGATGTAAAGACATATTTGACTTTCAAATGAAACTCTCTGTTCCCGCAAGTTTTGTTACTATTGAACGTTCAAAACCCAAAAGAAAAGTTTTAAAGCATGTTTACGCTTTGTTTCCGGCATGGTTTTTAACAATCCGCTACAAAAATAAGGCCTACACCCTGCTTGTTAATGGACAGACTGGAAAAATTGTAGGTGGTTTACCATTTACAAAATACAAAGTGATTTTACTTTATTTTTCACTACTTATTCTGCTGGCACCTCTATTGGGGCCACTAATTTCAACTATCTATGATTTTTTTACCTCCAAAGATGAATTCTTTTTGTTTATGGCAGGTTATATTTGCATTGGCGGTTTTATTCTTATGATAGGCGCTTCTGTTCTTTCCGCCATAAAAGAACATATTAAAGATACTTCTACCAAAGAAATTGAAAACTTTTCGAAACATAGAGAGAAGGGAGATTCTTCATCATGCTGACATATGGTTATATCCTCGGTATAAGACTGGCCGCTGTACTTTCTTTTACAATTACAATGCTTTTTCTGAAACGCTCAAATAATTTCGGGGACAGTAAAGCTGGTAAGGATGATTTCACAGATGAGCCCATTCATTTTTTAGAAGAACGGGATAATATTTGATTTTATTTGGAACAAAGAATCTCGCTCACGAGATTCTCGCGCTAACGCGCAGTCACGCAGTGACACTTTCCACTTGCGCGTTATACGCATCCCGCGGAGCGTTTTTTACTTTATAGGAGGAATTTTTGCGATTTAGCGTGGCAAGGTCTTTTCTATAAAGTAAAAAAACAGGCACTTAAGCAATTATGAAAGTCAGTTTACAATCTGACTTTCATAATTGCTTAAGTGCCTATGTTTCTATGTATTTGAAATTGCTTTAAAATAACTTCACCTTGATAATGTCCGTTGAGTCCCTAAATAGTTTTTTAGCTGGCCAGATAAATATCAGAGACCATATCACTCCTAATAAAATCAAAGCCGTTCCTAAAATTCCCAAAATATTCCATAACGACACTATATGACAAACAAAATAGTCCCAATTTTCTTCAAAACTGTAGGAAAAACCACAATCCCCCAGAGTAGCCATCCCTCCAAATAAAATACCTAATAGATTTAAAGGTATTCCTGCCATAGATATAAGTATAGGACCAAAACCTGCTCTTCTTACGATATCACGCTCTTTTTTCGCCATCTTTGGAATTTTTATTCCACATCTTTTATTGATAAATTGATAAAATTTTTCGACAGCACCTTCATCCATTGCATACACCGGAAATATTCCATCTTCATATGGAAATTCAAACCTGCTCCAACGTACCATTATTTTGTTCTCAACGATAGCCTTCTTTAATTCTTCATAGGTAATTACCTTGTCTTCTCTGCCATAATGCTTTATACAGATTCTGTCAGAATAATAAAGTGTTTCCGTATTTTCCATGTAATTCAACAAATATTTCCCTCCGAAAACACTGGAATAACATATTACTAAAAGAATGATGACACAAATTATAAGCACAATATCCAACGTACCACTAACGACCATCCATATACAGGCTATAAAAGCTAAGATAGTTGCAAGAATTGCTATCCCCCAAATCACCGGAAGAAAAACAGGTAGTGTTGTAAGATAAACCTCACTCTTTCGACACAACATATTCCCCGTTTCCCCCTTCGCACTTCATGCATTATTAGTCACTTCAAAAAAAATCTAATTTTTTTCACAATTTAGCTTGACAAAGTGCTTGTCTATAGGTTAAAATCTTTTTTGTTGTGAGCAACAGCATTTGCCCAGTTAGCTCAGTTGGTAGAGCAGAGGACTGAAAATCCTCGTGTCTCTGGTTCGATTCCGGAACTGGGCACTCAACTTTATAATATTTATGCGGGTGTAGTTCAATGGTAGAACACCAGCCTTCCAAGCTGGATACGTGG
>CAYMIS010000131.1:0-7913 GCA_964390485.1 uncultured Roseburia sp.
GTATTATTCCTTTCTCGTAATTAAATATGAAATCCATAATATTGAAACATCTGAATGACAATTTCCCATTTCTTATAATCCAGATATAATAACACTGTCTTCTTATTAGAAAGTTCAAAATAAAGTTTTACCTCCATATAACCACCGCCAGACGAAGATTGAAAATAATGTGTATCATATCTTATTTTTTTCACCTGATTTACAGGTATTGCAACTGGAGCAAGACTGACCTTGTTGAGTGAGCCTAGAATAAATTGTTCTGTCAGTATCAATTTAGGAGAACGGAACCTCATTCCCTTGCACAAATCCTGTTCCACCACTCCCAAAAAATCTTTTGTTACGATGTCTGCATACTTTCTACTATTAGTATCAAGTGAATATTTTGCTCCATTTCTTTTGGTAACATATAACATGAAACCAAAAACACCTGATACAAGAAGTAATACTGCAAACAGAACAACGTTTATAACAACTGCTTCTACAATAGTTGCTCCTTCAATTACAAATAATCCTACTTCGCCACAAATGAAAACAATTCCCCAGATAAAAAGAAAGACTCCATAAAACACTTTTATTACCGTTTTATCATGCATATAATACATGGTTTCATCTAATGAAAGTTTCTTTTTATCATCAGGGTAATACTTATATTTATCCGGCTTAAAAACTATTGGTATCTGATTATTTGCCTTCGCCAATGAAATCGTAGCAACTAGAATAGCACTTGAAAAAATAAAACTATATCCCATCGTAGCTAGTCCTGGTGACTTTGTTTTTCCATTTCCTATAGATGTAAAAATCCCTAGAAAAAAAACTATCACAGCTATTACTACACAAATGATAAATACTGTTTTATAAATTTTATGTTTTTTATTCATTACCTCTCCTTCTCTACAACAACAATATCTCATCAATTATCATTGTTGACTGCTCGTCAATCAGCCCAAAATGCTTTTCCCACAATAGTTTTCGCTCTATTTCCATTGGCAGCAGCAGTTCTTCGATTAATTCAATAAGCCTTACATCCCGTATATTCTTTTTACGTCCAACATATAGGATAATGTATCCTTCTTTTTCTTTATCACGATATACAGCTCCGCTGCTTAACATCGAAATGACAGCTTTTGCAAACAGGTATACCGTTGTCCCACCCTGCGCCCGCGCAAGATGAATATAATGTGCCAGCTTATACTTTTCTTCATATGTTATTTCCTGAACCAGTTCTGACACACGTTTTCCATAATTTCCATTTTCCAGTTCATTGATAATCTGCCGATATTGTATCGTTTCTATATCAAGTCCACTCTTTAAATCGCATTCAATCAGAAAGCGTGAAAACACATCAAAAAAGATATCCCGCAGTTCATTTTCCCCTTGCATTTCCTGAAACATATTCAAAAAAATCTTTTCAAATCGATAAAAGCTATTATATTCGATACCATCATCAGAGGAATGCTCCTCTGACAGGGGACTCATTTCCAAATAGGGGCTGAAATCATCTGTTTGTTTTAAATAAGCCTTAGGATGCTTATCTTTATAGAACAACTCCCAAATATATTGCATAATACTCCTCCAATAGTTAGTTATTCATTATGCTACATGAATACACCGATGCACTCATATTCACGACATTCCTCCTGTAGTGCCGTAATTATGTAGCTTAATACGTCATAAAGCATTGGATGCTCCCCTTTTACATTTTCAAAGTACAGGCATAGCTGCTTCCTGTTTTTATTCACCGGAAAACAGTCTGTAATATAAAAATTCATATCATAAGTCAGCTTCTCTTTCTTCCCTGCCTCCAAAATCTCAATCTTTTTTAAAATCATATAGTCTTCATAATTAAGATTTTTTACAAAATGAAAAACATCCGCCCGGCTTCGGATTGCACCTTCTGCCCCCTTGACTGCATTTGCATAAAATTCATGCTTAAAAATCCCATCTTTTTCATGGGAAAAAGCGTATAGCTCCCATTTCTTTTTTTTATTATCGGAAGTAATAATATGTAAATCTTCTTCAAAATGTACACCATATATTTCAAGGTCTGATTCTGCAACAAGATAACTGCATTCTTTGCTCAAACGCTTGTTATTAATCACATGGCAGAATTGTTTTATATTTTCGCAGGGCTTTGGTTTCACATCTGATAAAAAGGTTTTCTTTTCAATATTCCAGACCGGAAAAGTATGATAATTAACATAGGACTTATATTCTGCAAAATCTATCTCAACAGCCGCAATATCACTAATGTCATAAAACTCTGCCGACTCTAAATAAACATCAAAAAAACGCTTCAGATATGGCACATTGGGCATATAATATCTGACGCCGTTTTGCTGAAATGTTTGATATAAATCGGCATACTGTTTTATATAATCTGTTCTTGGGAGAATGTAACACTTTCCCTTATACGACCATTCAGAACTTTTTATCTCGCAGGAAAAATACTTCTTTTCACAACCCAGTTCCTTTATAACATCCAGGGAAGCATCAAACATAACCGTACAGAGTCGATAGCTTTCTCCACTGTTTAATGCACTTTTCATCTCCTCCAGATTGATTACTTTTTCTTCTATATCCTCCCGGCACATGGGAAACATCCAGCGATTTGTTTCATCATATTCTTCTATGGACATAACCCCTGAAACAATTGTATAATCCTGCTCTTTTGATAATTCAGACAGCATACGGTTCTCTACTTCCTTTACTGCTGTCTGTGAATATCTTAATAACTCCCCAAACACATCTTTTAATACGTTTTTCGCATAACTTCTTTGGTTTAAATCATCTATTTCTAATAATCTTGAATCTATATAATTCAAGAAATCAAATTCTTCTTTCACTAATAGTTACCTCAATCTACAATGATTCTTCTTTCCGGGAGTACACGTCTTTCTATGCGTTGCCTGCTATTTTTTGCCACCTTTAACGCTTCACACAAGCCTGTATAAAGTTTGTAGGCAGAATCCGCTTTAATTTCATGCTGTAATTTATTGGAAATATATGCTTCTAGACATTGCTTTGGAAGCGACTCGCCTTTTAACGCCAGAATCTGACCTATTATCAAATTGTCTTCTGTTGTAAGGTTCTTACACATTGCTAATTCCTTTGCAAATTGCTGCAAAACCGGATACGCTGCCGATGGATTTTCATAGGCAGCCCATTGTGCATGACATACACAAATTGTATCGTAATATGTATTCATATCAGAGAGATTTCTTGCGTAATCTCTTAACCTTGCCCCACTTTGCAGGCTAAAACGACAGATTTCTATATCCGTTAATAATCTCTCCTCTTCTTCTATCAGCTTTATCTCTGCCTCTCTAATTTCAAACTGGCGGCTGATTTCTTTATCCCCGGTTCTTAACACCAACAATTTTATTGCATTTCCATGTGTATAGGGTATTTTTATATCTTCCGTAATATATTGAACTTCACCATCGAATAAATAGCAGCCCTTTCCTACTAATATATAGTCCTCTGATGCAGTGACAGAAAATCCTTTCAAAATCCCCTCTGAATATCCAAAATAATTCATCCTGTTTTCTGACAGAATATTATGATTTAATGCCTCTAACATTTCCCGGGACAAAATATTGCCACTTTCGAATCTTGGAATCTTTTGTACAATCATTTTTATGCTCCGTTTCTTTTCTCGTCATCTATCTAATTATCGTTTTTAGACAGTTTTTTCACATTTTACTAATTTAATGTATAAAATCGCAATTTTTATTATAAACAAACATACTTTTTACTACAATCATACTTTTTTCCCATATCCTTTTTACACAAAATAGTTTTATATGACAATTTTCGCCAACAAAAAAAGCAACGTCATGCGTTTTCTAACGAGTGACGTTACTTTTTTTCCTTACGTTATTCTTTTTTTAATTTCGGAACTTGTAAACTTTCCTTTCACAAATCCTACACCAATGTCTCCATCTCATCTAAAATCTCACCAAATACATCTAATGCAGACTGAATCGGTGCCGGTGTTTCAAGGTTCACACCTGCAATCTTTAATAAATCAACCGGGGACTCAGAGCATCCACCGGATAAGAATTTCTTATAGCGTTCCACTGCCGGTGCGCCCTCTTTTAAGATACTGTGGGCAATTGCCACTGCGGAAGAGAAGCCGGTTGCATACTGATATACATAGAAATTGTAATAAAAATGAGGTATTCTTGCCCATTCATAAGAAATTTCTTTATCAGAAATCATATCAGATCCATAGTATTTCTGATTTAATTCTAAGTAAAGCTTACATAAGTTTTCTGCAGTTAAGCTTTCCCCTTCTTCCACCATCTTGTTTGTTTTCATTTCAAATTCAGCAAACTGGGTCTGACGGTAAACCGTTCCTTTGAAGCTGTCTAAATAATGGTTTAACAGGTATGCCCGTTCTTTCTTATCTGTTGTGTTCTTTAACAGATATTCCATTAACAGGATTTCGTTACAGGTAGATGCCACCTCAGCAACAAAAATCTTGTAACCAGAATACATATATGGCTGATTCTCATTGGAATAATAAGAATGCATTGCATGTCCCATCTCATGTGCCAATGTGAACATATTATCTAATGTTCCATTATAGTTTAATAACACATATGGATGTGTACCATAGGCACCGGAAGAATATGCACCGCTTCTCTTGCCTTCGTTTTCATATACATCAATCCAACGGTTTTCAAAACCTTCGCGAACCTTTGCCACATAGTCCTCACCTAATGGTGCTAACGCCTTTAATACTGTTTCCTTTGCTTCTTCAAAAGGCACTTCTTTTGCCATATCAGGAATCATTGGTGTATAAATGTCGTACATATGAAGTTCGTCTACGCCAAGGCATTTTTTACGAAGTCTTACATAACGATGCATTTTGTCCATGTTCTTTTCCATGGTATCTACAAGATTGTGATACACATTAGGCGAAACATTGTTGCTATCTACTGCCGCTTCTAAGGTAGAATTGTATTTTCTTGCTTTTGCATAGAAAATCTGCTGTTTTACCTGTCCATTGTAAAGACTTGCTAAGGTATTTAAAAACTGCTCATAGCTCTTATAATAGTTTTCAAAAGTATCTTTTCTGACTCTTCTATCTGCAGATTCTAACATCGGAACAAAACGTCCCTGTGTCAGACGAACTTTTTCTCCATTTTCATCTAAAATTTCCGGGAAAGTAATGTCTGCATTATTAAAGAAGGAATAGGTATCAGCAGCCACCTGACTCATTTCTGAGGTCATGGCAATTAATTTCTCCATTTCCGCGGAAAGACTGTGGTCTTTGAGACGCTTAATCTCCTCAATCTGCTTACGGTATAATTCTAATTCCGGAATCTCTTTATAGTATCCTTCTAACACCTCATCCTCTGTCTCTAAAATTTCAGGATTGATAAATGCAATCTGGCTGGAAACCTCTGCAAATAACATTCCAATCTTTGCAGACATTGCCTGATGAGGTGCATCCTTCTGGTCCTGGTCAAACAGACGCTGTGCATAGTTGTATGCAAATTCGATTTTCTGACCAATCTTTGCAAGTGTTTCAAGTACAAAGAATAAATTCTTTGCAGAAGCAGTCACCTGTCCTTCCATTTTTACAACTTCTTCTGTGTTTTTCTTAATCTCTGTCAAATCAACTTCCCATGCTTCCACATTTTCATACATGTCTTTGACATTCCATGTATCTTCTTCCCTTACTTCACTACGTTTTAATAATTCTTTTGCCATAATTTGTCTCCTTTTTCTGACGACGCCAAAGACTGTGGCATCCCACTTGTACCTCTCCATTTTTCTATTTTCTTCTTAAATTTTAAAACAGATTGTATACACATATACTAATTTAGCTCTGAATTACACTTTTGTAAATAGGCAATTCAATATAATGATTGTTTTTCTCAGTACTTTTCGCTATAATTTACGCGGAGACTTGTGCATCGGCATTTTATCTGCCTATTTGCCAGTTCTCCCATTGCAGTGATATTTTTTATCTGCTGTTTCATTATAAGAATTTAAAAGGAGTTATATACATGGCATTCGATGGATTAGTCATTTCAAATATTGTACACGAATTAAATCAGACACTTATGAACGCCCGCATCAGCAAAATTGCCCAGCCGGAAAACGATGAATTATTATTTACCATAAAGGGAGTAAATGGACAGCATCGTCTGGCAATTTCCGCCAGCGCCTCCCTACCATTTATCTATCTGACCAGTCAGAACAAGCAAAGCCCATTAACGGCTCCGAATTTCTGCATGGTTTTAAGAAAACATATTGCTAATGGAAGAATTACCCGTATTTACCAGCCCCACATGGAGCGTATTATTCATATCGAAGTGGAGCACTTAGACGAAATGGGTGATTTACGTACCAAAATCTTAATTATTGAATTAATGGGCAAGCACAGTAATATTATTTTCTGCAACTCAGAGGGTATGATTATCGATAGTATTAAGCGTGTATCATCCCTGATGAGTTCCCTTCGCGAAGTGTTACCGGGCCGGGAATACTGTATTCCTGCTACACAGGAAGAAAAATTAAACCCTCTGGAGGTAACGGAAGCAGCCTTTATGGAATCCGCTCTTTCCAAACCCACCAGTATCACGAAGGCTATCTATTCCTCTTTTACCGGAATCAGCCCTGTAATTGCTTCCGAAATCTGCCACCGGGCTTCCATTGATGGAGATATGCCGGTGGATTCGTTAGATGCGGACGGCAAAAAGCATTTGTTTAATCATTTTTCCTGGTTAATGGAAGATATCAAGCAGAACCGTTACACCCCAAACATTGTTTATAAAGGAAAAGAACCTGTAGATTTTTCCTGTATCGAGCTTACCCAGTTTGCTGATTATTCCATTGAAAAACAGGAATCTATCTCTACTGTTTTAGAGCAGTATTATGCTTCCAAAAATGCTTACACCAGAATCCGCCAGAAATCCGTGGATTTGCGCAAAATCGTATCGACTGCATTAGAACGCAATCGCAAAAAATACCAGCTCCAGGAAAAGCAGCTAAAGGATACAGAAAAAAGGGAAAAATACAAGGTTTACGGTGAATTAATTCACACCTATGGCTATGGTCTGGAAGAAGGTGCTAAGAAATTAGAGGCATTAAATTATTACACAAATGAAATGAATACCATTCCTTTAGATTCTAACCTGACCGCTATGGAAAATGCCCAGAAATATTTTGATAAATATAACAAGTTAAAAAGAACCTACGAGGCACTGATTACCCTCACAGAAGAAACAAAAACAGAAATTGACCATTTAGAAAGTATCTCTACTTCCCTTGATATTGCATTGACGGAAGACGACCTGGTACAAATCAAAGAGGAATTAGTAGAATTTGGTTACATCAAACGGAAACGTACCGACAAAAAAGCGAAAGTGAAAAGCAAGCCTTTCCACTACCTTTCTAGTGACGGCTATCACATTTATGTTGGAAAAAACAATTATCAGAATGACGAGCTCACCTTTAAATTTGCCACGGGAAATGACTGGTGGTTTCATGCCAAAGGCATGCCGGGCTCTCATGTTTTAGTGAAAGCCAATAACGAAGATCTTCCAGACCGGGTTTTCGAGGAAGCAGGCAAGCTTGCTGCATTCTATTCGAATGGAAGAGATAATGAAAAAGTGGAAATTGACTATCTTCAGAAAAAAAATGTCAAAAAACCAAATGGCGCTGCACCGGGTTTTGTTGTTTATTATACCAACTACTCTCTTACCATTCAGCCGGATATTTCTGATTTGACCTTAATTGAATAAAACTGAAAAACAGGGACGCAGCCTAAATTTCAAAATTTAGGCTGCGTCCCTATTTTTTATTTCTGTAAACGAAGCATCTCTGTATAGGCAAGAAGGAATGGTCCTACTCCTTTTGCATCATCCTTTACAATTGGCTCTGACATATAGTAATCG